>DAOUKN010000017.1:0-6107 GCA_034421255.1 Chloroflexota bacterium
CGTCGCAGGGGATGGCGATGGCTTCCCCACCGCCGGCTTGGATTTCCTCCGCGACCTGATCGACGGCGCTGCCGCCGGCGACGGCCACGCGGCAACCGTGCTCCGCGTAGGCCAGCGCAATGGCGCGTCCGATGCCGTGCAAGCCGCCGGCGCCGGTGACGATGGCGACTCGGTCTTGCAGCAAGCCCATGCGCGCTACTCGGGAAAGTGGCAGGCCACCTGGGCGCCGTCCAGGGGCTCCAGCTTGGGCACGTCGGTGCGGCAGATGTCCTGAGCTTTCCAGCAGCGCGTGTGGAAGGGGCATCCGGGTGGAATGTTGGCGGCGCTGGCCGGTTCGCCGGACAGGCGAATTCGCTCGCCGGCGGCTGTCTTGACGCGGGGCACCGCCGAGAGCAGCGCGGTGGTGTAGGGATGACGCGGGCGTTGAAACAGCGTGCGCGTCGGCCCTTCCTCCACGATCTTGCCGAGATACATCACCGCCACCCGGTTGCACAGCTGCTGGACCACGGCGAGATCGTGCGAAATGAAGATGACGCTCAATCGGCGCCGGTCGCGGATGCGCCGCAGCAGGTCCAGAATCTGCGCTTGGACCGATACGTCCAGAGACGACAACGGCTCGTCGGCGACCAGCAACTCGCTTTCCACTGACAGGGCGCGCGCGATGGCCACTCGCTGCTGTTGCCCGCCGCTCACCTGCATGGGGAATCGGGCGCCGAACTCGATCGGCAGTCCGACCTCCTGCAGCAGGTCGTCGACTCGCTCGTCGATCTCGTCGGTGGGAACGATTTCATGGATTCTGAGCGGCTCGCTGATGGCATTCCGAATGCGCTTCCGCGGATTGAGCGATCCCAATGGATCCTGGAAGACCATTTGGGCGTTCCGTGCCAGGTCGAGGCGTTCGTCGGCGTCGGACGTCGGCGCCTTGCGCGTGCTGAAGGTGACGCTGCCGCTGGTGGGCAGCTCGAGGCCGACGATCAGGCGCCCAAGGGTGGTCTTGCCGCAGCCCGATTCGCCGACCAGACCCAGCGTCTCCTCGGCGTCGAGGGTGAGATCGACGCCACCGACCGCCAGCAGCCAGCGACGCCGCTCCATGATCTTGGTGCGCGGCAGGCTGAACGCCTTGACCAGCCCTTCACATTGCAGGAGTGGGGCGGCAGTGTCGCTCATGAGGCCGCCTCGTAGAGGTGACAACGGACGGAGTGTCCGGCGGCTACCTCGCGCAGCAGGGGATTCTCGACCGAGCAGTGTTCGAAGCGTTGGCTGCAACGTGGCTCGAACTCGCAGCCCGGCCACTCCCGCGTGATGTCCGGTGGGAACCCTTCCAGCGGATCGATGACCTGCTCGGGTTGATCGAGGTCCGGCACCGAGCCGAGCAGCGCCTGTGTGTAGGGGTGCTTCGGATCGTCGAAGACGACGTCCGTCTGGCCGCTCTCGGCAATCTTTCCGCCATACATCACGATGGTTCGCGCGCAGCTTTCGGCCACCAGCGCCATGTTGTGCGTGATGTGCAAGACGGCCATGCCGAACTCTTGATTCAGCTCGGCCAGCAGATCGATGATTTGCGCCTGGATGGTGACGTCCAGCGCCGTGGTCGGCTCGTCGGCGATGAGCAGCTTGGGCCGGTTGGCCAGCGCCATGGCGATGACGACACGCTGGGCCATGCCACCGCTGAACTGATGCGGGTATTGCGGCAGCCGCTGCTCGGGGTCGGATATCCCGACGCGGTCGAGCAGAGCAACGGCCTGTCGGTACGCCTCGCGACGGCTAACACGCTGGTGGGTGCGGATGGCCTCCACGAGTTGACGGCCGACGGTAAACACCGGATTCAACGCGCCGATGGGATTCTGGAAGATCATGGCGATCTCGTGACCGCGGATCCGGCGAAGCTGGCCGGCGGACATCTTCCGCATGTCACGCCCATCGAAGGCGATGCTGCCGTTGACCACGCGCCCCGGGGCATCCACCAGTCCCAGAATGGACATTGCGGTCACCGACTTGCCGCAGCCGGATTCGCCGACGAGCCCCACAATCTCGCCGGGATAGATGCTGAAGCTCACGCCGTTGACGGCGCGCACCGTGGCCGTCTTGGTGAAGAAGTGCGTGTGCAGGTCCTTCACGGCGAGCACCGGTTCCGTCGCGGAAGCCACGCTCATCTCAGAGTTGGCTCTCGCGCGGGCTCAGGATCTTCTGGACCTCGTCGCCGAGGACGTTGAAGCAAATCGCCAGAATCGAGATCAGAATCGTCGGCCCCAGGATCACCGCCGGCGCCTCATAGAGCGCGCGCAGGCCGTCCGACATGATGGTTCCCCAGTCGGGATCGGGCGGCTGGAGACCCATGCCGATCAGGCTGAAGCCCGCAGTGAATATGAAGAAGCTCGTGGCATTCAGGGCCGTCACCGTGATGATCAGCGGCATCACATTCGGCAGCACTTCTCGGAACATGATTCGCAGATTGTTGTACCCAAGCAGGCGCGCCGCTTCGACGTATTTGGCATTCCTCACGGTTAGCACCTGGCCGCGGAAGAATCGAATGTTGAGCGGTACGGACGACAGGATGACCGCAACCGCCATGTTGATGACCGACGGTCCGAGCACGGTAAGGATGAGGAGCGCCAGCAGCAGGCCCGGAAACGCAAGCCCGATGTCGACCAGGCGCATGATGACGCCGTCCACACGGCCGCCGAGATAGCCGGCCAGCAGGCCAAAGAACACCGAAATCAGCACGACCGCCACATTGGCGAAAATGCCAATCAGCAGTGAGATGCGGCTGCCCCATATGAGCCGCGAAACGATGTCGCGGCCGAGGCTATCGGCCCCGAGAACGTAGTGCTTGCGTACCGGAGGTTCATAGCGCTCAACGACGCTCGAGGGGAACGGGTCAGGGTTTCGTTCCGGGTGTACGACGTCGTTGCCCTGGCGATCAGTCCCGAGGATATAGGCTTCGGATAGCGGTGGAAGATAGCGAACGGATAGATTGGCTCGATTCGGATCGGTGATGGGCAGCAACGGGGCGATGAGGGCGATGATGATGATGATGAGAATGGGAATGAGTGATGCGGTCAAGACAGGATGATCACGCAGGAACGTGGCGGTCCGCCTGACGCGTTGTCCGGCGGGGTTATTCAGTGAGAGCGCGTTATGCATAGCGTACACGCGGGTCGACCATGGCATAGAGGATGTCGACGGCCAGGTTGAGGATGATATACATCGAAGCGATCATGATTGTTGCGCCCATAACGACCGGTACATCACGATTTACCGCGGACTCGACGACTAGTAAGCCGATGCCGGGCCACGCGAAGATGTACTCCAGGATGAACGATCCCGTCAGCAGCGATCCGAACAGGAGTCCGGCGCTTGTCAGGAGCGGGACGAGGGTCGTGCGAAGGCCATGCACAAAGTAGACGCGCCAGAGCGGCAGGCCCTTGGCGTGGGCCATTCGAATATAGTCTTCGCGCAATACCTCGACCATGGTGTTTCGCGCCAAGCGCCAATTCCCCCCGACGGAGGCAAGGGCCAGTCCGATCGTCGGCAGGATGAGGTGTTTGGCGAGGTCAACGACGTTGTCGCCTTCCCGGGGATTGGATACGCCGCTGGTGGGCAGCCATCCGAGGGAGATGCCGAAGATGAGCACCATGAATACCGCGACGGCGAATCCGGGGATGCTGATCATCAAGACCGGAGCCTGAGCCAGGAAGCGCGTGATGGCCTGAGGCCAGGCGCGGTTGTGGACGACCGCGGAAAGGACGCCCATCGTCCACCCAACCACGATCACGAGAATGACCGAGGCGGTGGCCACGCTGAACGTGTTGCGCATGCCCCGGAAGAGCAAGTCGGAAACGCGTTCACCCCGCCGAATCGACTCTCCCATGTCGCCCTGAAACATCAAGCTGAGCCAGGTCCAATACTGCACCGGCAACGGGTCATTGAGACCATATTTTTCCTTCATGGCATTGACTAATTCTGGATTCGCAATGTCAGCTTGCTGCAGGAATATATCGACAGGGTCGCCCGGCAAGGCCTTGCTCATCGCGAACACGATGATGCTGACCGCGATGAGCAGCGGAATGATCGACAGAAGTCGTCGCGCGATGTATCGACTCATGGTGGGCGGTTCGGTCCGTGGCGAAGCGGGGAGGCGGGGACCCGCGCCTCGGGCCCGTTAGGACCGCGAGCGCGAATCCCCGCCACCAAGGCAACTCCTAAACAGGCGCCACCTTGTACAGCCACGGGTAGCTGTACTGGGTCGCGCCGGAGGTTACGTTGGTGACTTTCTCCTCGCGCCAGGCAGCCCCCAGCGTGCGCACGGTGTTCGGAATCCAGGCGACCTGATCGGCGGCGATCTCCTGCATCCGGTGCACCTTTTGCGTCCGGTTGGCGGCGTCGGCCTCGATCAGGATGTCCTGATAGAGCTGGTTCATCTCAGCGTTGTCCATGTAGCTGCGGGCAAAGAAATCGCCCGCCGTCCAACGCTGATAGGCGAAGGCCGGGTCGCCCAGGAACACGCCGACGCCCCAACCGCCTACGTGCAGATTCTGCTGGGCGAAGGGGCCGCTGTCGAAGTCGGCGCGGATCGCGGGATCCCAGGCCTCGAGCTCGACGGAGAAGCCAAGATCGTTTAGCCCCTGCATCCAGAAGGTCTCCTGGTCAGGCGGCGCGCCCGGGTCGCCGGAGTACTGGATCTTGAACTCGGCCCGCATGTCGCCATTGGCCCACACGCCGTCGCCGCCCTTGGAGAAGCCGGCGTCCTGCATCAACGACTCGACTTGCGCCGGGTCGTAGTCTAGCTCCGCCGCGTCGTTCAGATACGGCGAGCCGGGGAACCAGAACCGGCCCCAGGGAACCACGGTCGGTCCGGAGGTGGCCTCGTGGTAGCTGACGCGGTCGAACGATCGCGCCACGGCCTGCCGCACCCGGTTGTCCGCGAACAGCGGGAGCGTGTGGTTGATGTAGAAGTACCCCAGCACGAAGTTGGGATACCACTTGGCCCCGATGCCCGGCGTGCGGAACAGGTCGTTGCGCCGCGTGGCCGGCGTGTACAGCGCCACGTCGACCTCGCCGGCCAGCAGCGCGTTCACCCGCGCGTCGGCCCCTGCCTGCCCGCCCGGGAAGAGGCGGAAGATCAACTCATCGAAGTCGGGCTTCGGCCCCCACCAGTTCTCGTTGCGCACCATGCGCACCAACTCGTCTGGTCGGAGCTCCACGGGGATGTAGGGCCCCGTGCCGACGTACTTGTCCGGGTCGGTGGAGTACTCGCGGTTGCCATGCTCCATCACGCTCGGCGGATGGGCCATGTACGAGCTGTCCAACGCACCGAACTTATCCGCCGCCAGCGCGTCGGGCTGGGTCAGGTTCACGCGCACCGTGCGGGAGTCCAGCACCTCGGTGTTGTCGTAGAACGGCTGCGCGAACCCGTTGTAGTAGAACGTGCCCTCGGCGTGGTACGGGTCGTCGTCGCGGAAGATCCGGTTGAAGTTGAAGACCACGTCTTCCGGCGTGAACGGGTCGCCGTTGTGCCAGGTGACGCCTTCACGCAGCGTGAAGGTGACCGAAGTCGCGTCGGGCGCCACTTCCCAGCTCTCGGCCAGGCGTGGCTGGAGCGTCTGCGTCTCAAAATCGTAGAGCAGCAAGCTCTCCGAGGTGCAGAAGGCGTGGATCTTGTTCTGGAACTGATAGGCCTGCGATCCGTCGAGATCGTCGGCCCGGTCCTGCACCGGAAGCGCGATCACGAGGCTGTCGGCCTTCGGGTTGTCGACCATGACCTCGACGACCTTCTCGCGCTCGACGACCTTCTCGACCTCGACCTCGACGACCTTCTCCTGCGTGACGACCTTCTCGACCTCGACCTCTTTGACCTCGACAACCGGAACTTCCTTGATGACTTCCTTGGTGACGACGGTCTCGACCGGAACTTCCTTGACGACTTCCTTGACCTCGGTGACGGTCACCGTCACCGTCTTTTCGACAACCTCAGCCTCGCCACACGCCGCCAACGCGGCCGCACCGACGCCGCCCGCGACGGCCGCGGCTCCGCTCCGGAGAATCATCCGGCGGCTGAGAGCCTTCGATAGTGCTCGTTTCCCTGTCACAAACATCCTCCCCGTCTC
>DAOUKN010000018.1:0-2065 GCA_034421255.1 Chloroflexota bacterium
AGTCGCAGGCTGCCGTCCAGCACCTGGGCCAACGTTGCGGCGACGCGGCGCGCCTCGGCCGGGTCGTCGGAGTAGAGGCGAATCTTGGCCGCTTCGACGTACCAGTCGAAGAACTCGGACCACAGAAAGTCGTGCAGCCGGCGACCGGCTTCGCCGAATTGGAAGCTCTCCACCAGACGCACGACATCCGCGTGCAGCGCGCCGAGCTGGGCGGTGATCCATTCGTCGACGATCGTCGGTGCGGCCGTCGCGTCGGACTCCGCCGTGCGCTGCATGGCCCCGATCACGAACTTCGCCCCATTCCACAGCTTGTTGGCGAAGTGGGCCGAGGCCTCGATGCGCTTCAGATTGATTCGCAAATCGGCGCCTTCGGACGAGGACGTCACGATCATGAAGCGGAAGGCGTCGGCGCCGTAGGGTTCGATGATCTCCGCGGGATCGTCGCCCGGCTGATAGTTCGACTTCTCGACCTTCGATCCGTCGGCGTGCCGCGCCATGCCGTGGAGGTACACGGTGTGGAACGGCAGCCGGTCGGTGAGCTCGAGCCCGAGCATGACCATGCGCGCGACCCAGAAGAAGATGATGTCGCTTCCGGTTTCCAAGACATCGGTGGGATAGAAGCGCTCGAAGTCGGATGTCGCGTCCGGCCAGCCGAGCGTTGAGAAGGGCCATAGCCCGGAGCTGAACCAGGTGTCGAGGACGTCCGGGTCTTGGGCCAGATCTTCGCTGCCGCACGCCGAACAGCACACCGGATCGGTGCGGGTGACCAGCGTCTCGCCGCAGGCGCCGCAGTACCACACCGGGATGCGGTGCCCCAGCCAGAACTGGCGAGAGATGCACCAGGGCTGGATCATCTCCATCCAGCGCAGAAATTCGGCGGCGGCGCGTTGCGGATAGAACCTGAGCGTGCCGTCGTGAACGGCCTGCGCGGCGCGGTCGGCGAGGGGCCGCGTATTGACGAACCACTGCTCGGACACGCGCGGTTCGACCACGGAGCCATCACGCTGGCAATGGCCGAGGGCGTGGGCGTGCGGCTCGACGCGCTCGAGCAGGCCTTCGGACTCGAGGTACGCCACGTAGGCGCGGCGCCCCTCGAAGCGGTCCAAGCCGGTCCACTCACCGGCCTGATCATTGAGTGAGCCGTCGTCGTTGAGGATGCTGACGACGGGGAGCCCATGCCGCTTGCCCATGCGCCAGTCATTGGGGTCGTGGCCGGGGGTGATTTTCACTGCGCCGGTGCCAAAATCGCGGTCGACCTCCGGATCGGCGATGACGGGGATTTCGCGCCCGATTCCCGGCACGACGGCCGTGCCGCCGACCAGATGGCAATAGCGCTCGTCGTCCGGATGCACGGCGACGGCGGTGTCCCCGAGCATCGTCTCCGGGCGGGTGGTGGCAACGACGAGGTGGCCGCCATGCCGCAGCGGATAGCGGATGTGCCAGAGATGTCCCTCAACGATCTCATGCTCGACCTCGAGGTCGCTGATGGCCGAGCGGTCCTCCGGGCACCAATTCACCAGGTATGCCCCGCGATAGATGAGGCCCTTTTCGTAGAGGCGCACGAAGGCCTCGCGCACGGCGCGCGAGAGCTGGTCGTCCATCGTGAAGCGCTCTCGCGTCCAGTCGGCGGACGTTCCCAGACGGCGGAGCTGCTGCGTGATGCGGGAGCCGTAGGTGTCGCGCCACTGCCAGAAGCGGCGCTCGAAGCGTTCCCGGCCGATCTCGTGCCGCGACGTGCCTTCGCGCCGCAACTCGCGCTCGATCACCGCCTGCGTGGCGATGGCCGCATGGTCCGTGCCCGGAATCCACAGCGCGGCGCGCCCCCGCATGCGGTGCCAGCGAATCATGAGGTCCTGGTAGGCCACGAACATCACGTGGCCGTTGTGCAGGGCGCCGGTGATGTTGGGCGGAGGAATGGCGATGACGAACGGCTCACGGGCGGAGTCCTCGGACGGCATGAAATGACCGGCGGCCTCCCACCGGTCGTACCAATGGGTCTCGACGCGCGAGGCGTCGTAGGGTCCCTCCATGCCGGTAATGGCGGGAGCCTGGACGGGGTCGTGGG
>DAOUKN010000019.1:0-17586 GCA_034421255.1 Chloroflexota bacterium
AGGCAGGGCTGCACGTGTGCACCCGCTGCAACTACCACGATCGCCTGACGGTCGGCCAGCGGCTCGATCTCCTCTTGGACGACGCCGCGGGCTTCCGGGAACTGGCAGCCGACGTGCAGACGTCCGACCCGCTCAACTTCTCCCGGCCAAGTGGGCGCTATCCAGACCGCGTGACCAAAGCCCAGGCATCCACCGGGCGCTCCGAGGCCGTCGTGTGCGGCGTGGGGCACATCCAGGGCCACGAGGTGGCACTGGGGGTGATGGAGTTCGGCTTCATTGCCGGCAGCATGGGCGGGGCCGCCGGAGAGCGCATCGCCCGACTGTTCGAGCTTGCGCAGGAGCGACGCATTCCGCTGGTGATGGTGACCTCGTCCGGCGGCGCCCGGCAGGACGAGGGTGTGTTTGCCTTGATGCAGATGGCGAAGACCACCGCCGCCGCCGCGCGTCTTTCCGCCGCCGGCGTGCCCTATATCTCGCTCATGGCCGATCCCACCCTCGCCGGCGTCACGGCCAGCTTTGCGGCAGTTGCCGACATCATCATCGGCGAGCCGGGCGCCACGATTCGCTTCGCCGGCTCGCGCGTCGTGCAAGGGACGCTGAGCCGCCGGGCGCAGGCCGACGACCATACCGCCGAGTGGGTGCTGCGGCGCGGCATGATCGACGCGGTCGTTCCTCGACGGGACCAGCGCCGCACGATCGGCCGACTCATCGAGCTGCTGGCGCCCGCCCAGGTGTCTCGGCGCGCCGAGGTTGTTGACGCGGCCCAAACGCGGCTGGGGTAGCGAGCGCCGGCCGTGCTGGACTTCGAGCGCGACCTCGACGAGTTGCGCAGCCGTATCGCGGAGCTTGAAGCCGAGAGCGATGTGGATTCCGCGTCGGACGTCCTGCGGCAGCTTGAGCTGATGCAGCTCGAGCTCGAGGCGCGGACCGCCGACGTGTTTTCTCGACTGACGCCCTGGCAGCGGGTGCAATTGGCCCGCCATCGCGATCGGCCCCACACGCTCGACTTCATCGAGCGCATGATTGACGGCTTCGTCGAGCTGCACGGCGATCGGCGCCACGGCGACGACATGGCGGTCGTTGGCGGCGTGGGTTCGCTGCACGGGCGGCGGGTCGTCGTGGTCGGTCATCAGAAAGGCCGTGGCACTCGCCAGAATGTCGAGCGCAACTTTGGCATGGCCCACCCCGAGGGCTATCGCAAAGCCATCCGCCTGTTCAAGCTGGCCGCGCGGTTTGGCCTCCCGGTCATCACCCTGCTCGACACGCCCGGGGCCGGACCGGCATTGGAGGATGAGGAGCGTGGCCAGTCGTGGGCCATCGCCGAGAGCATGGCGGTCATGGCGCGTCTGGAGACGCCCATTGTCGTCGCGGTCATTGGCGAGGGCGGCAGCGGCGGCGCCCTGGCGATGGGCGTCGGCGACCGCATTCTGATGCTGGAGCATGCCATCTATTCCGTGGCTTCCCCGGAGGCCGCGGCCGCGATCATCTGGCGGGACTCGAAGTTTGCGGAGCGCGCCGCCGAGGCCCTTGGACTGACCTCGGATGTCCTCTACGCGGCGGATCTCATCGACCGCATCGTCCCGGAACCGCCCGGCGGCGCCCACCGCGACTACGACGCCACGGCGGAAAACCTCAGGGCGGCGCTCGCCGACGCGCTGGATGAGCTTCAGGCCATCGCGCCCGCCGACCTGGTCGCGAAGCGGTACGCCAAGTTCCGCGCGATGAGCGCCCACGTGGAGTCGACGCCGGACGATGCGTTGGTCGACGGTGCCAGCATCGGGCCGGAGAACCGTCACGACCGGTAGCCCTTCGATCACTTGCCGACGGCCCGGACGGCGCCCGCGCACTGAGTTGCCGTGCTGAACGTCCGTCAGACGGCCGTGCTGGCCGGACTCGGCGCCCTGGGTCTGGCGACTCGCTCCATCGTGCGATCGCCCACCCCGGTGGTCGCGGCGGTATCTCTACCGCTCCCACGGTTGCCGCGGGCACTCGATGGGCTGACGATCCAGGTCGTGTCCGACCTTCACGTGCGCTCGCCGCGCACGCCCAGCCTGAACGCCCTGCACCGGCTCGCGGGTACACGCCCTGACTTCCTGTTTGCCTGCGGCGACCTCAGCGACCGGGTCGACGCCGCGCCGTTCGTGGCCGAGGCGCTGGCGGCCATCGAGCCTGTGCACGGCGCCTACGTGGTCTGGGGCAACCATGACCTGTTCGTGTCCCGCGCTGCGACCGACCCGGCGTGGATCGGCTATCGCACGCAGCCGCTGGGATTCACGCGACAGGTGTATCAGGCACACGGCATCACCGTGCTCAACAACGCGCACGCGCGCCATCGGATCGGCGACGCGGAGTTGGCCATTGTCGGCATCGGCGATGCGACCCATCGGGGCGACGACGCGGTGCGTGCATTTGACGGCCTCGACAAAGACGCCTTCGCCCTTGTGGTGACGCACAATCCCGACGCCGTCCCACGGCTGGGGCAAGCGCGCGTGGACCTCGTGGTTTGCGGACATACCCACGGCGGGCAGATCGTGCCGCCGCTCATGACACCGCCCATGACCAGCACGCGCTCGCCGCTTCCGAGAGCCAGCGGGCTGATGCACATTGACGGCCGACTGGTGTTCATCACGCGCGGAGTAGGTACGGTCGGAATCCCCATGCGAGTCAACGCGCCCGCGGAAGTGCCGCGGCTGACGCTGGTTCGCATCGGTGAGCCCGCCCGGTAGGCTTGGCCCGGCCGGTCGTCGTGTGCATGGCACGCCCCACGCGGTGTAGAAAAAGGACTCCCTGATGGACTTTGGCCTTCGTGACCGTGTGGCGCTGGTGACGGGTGGAAGTCGCGGCATCGGTCGGGCAATCGCTCTCGGGCTTGCGGCAGAGGGCTGTGACGTGGCCATCGTGGCGCGAGGCGGGGAAGACCTGCGCCGTACGGCCGACGAGATCTCGGCGCTCGGGGTTCACGCGTGCTCGTTCGCGCTGGACATGCGCGACGCCGAGGCGCCGGCTCGGGCCGTGGGGCGCACGGTGGCCGAGCTCGGAGGCATCAACGTGTTGGTCAACAACGTCGGCGGAGCCATGGGCGACAGCAGCTTCGCTACGGGTACCGACGATCAGTGGGCCGCGACGTTCGACGTCAACCTGAGCGCCGCCCTACGGGCCAGTCGCGCGGCGGCGCCGCTCATGAAGGCCGCCGGCTGGGGACGCATTGTGCACATCACGTCCATCTACGGGCGCGAGGCCGGTGGCCCGCCCGCCTATAACGCCGCCAAGTCGGCCATGAACAGCCTGGCGACCTCGATGGCGCACGAGTTGGCGCCGTTTGGCATCACGGTCAATGCCGTGGCGCCGGGATCGATTCTGTTTCCGGGCGGCGGCTGGGAGCGGCGACAGCGCCGCGATCCCGAGGGCATGGCGGCATTTGTCGAGCGCGACATGCCCATGGGGCGGTTTGGCCGTCCCGAGGAAGTGGCCGCCGTGGTGGCGTTCCTGGCCTCGGAGCAGGCCAGCCTCGTCACCGGCGCCTGCATCAACGTGGACGGCGGGCAGTCCCGCTCGAACACCTAGTCCGCGGGGTCCGAGGCCTCGTCGAGCCGCGCGATCTCCTCCGCCGTTAGTTCCCAGCCGGCGGCGTCGATGTACGCGTCGAGCTGCTCGGTGGTGTCAGGCCCAGCGATGGCCGTGGCCACCTCGGGATGGGAGATCACCCACCGAATGGCGACGGCGGTTGGGCTGCGCCCGTGGGCGGCGCCAATCTCGCGCAGAGCGTCGATGACCTGCTGCGCCCGGTCGGTGAGAACCGATTGCAACTCGTATGGCGGTTGCCGATCCCACAGCGTCCCCGCGGGAGCCGGCTGGCCCTGCTGCAGGTCACCGCTGAGCACGCCCACGGCCAGCGGCGAAAAGGCCATCACCCCAATGCCGAACTCCCGGCAGAAGGGGAATAGCTCCTCCTCGGGGGCACGGCACAACAAGCTGTACTGGTTTTGCGTGGTAATGAATCCGGGCGCCACCGCCCGGTCGGCAATCCATAGCGCCTGGCATGCCTCCCACGCCTGATAGCTGGATACGCCCCAATAGCGGGTCTTGCCGCTGGCGACGACGTCCGTCATCGCGCGCACGGTTTCCTCCAGGGGCGTGGTCTGATCGCGCCAGTGGACGATGTAGATGTCCACGTGGTCCGTCTGGAGGCGCTGCAGGCTGCGGTCGATCTCGCGCAAGATGTGGTAGCGCGAGCTGCCGATGTCGTTCGGTCCCTCCCCCACGATCGACGTCACCTTGGTGGTGATGACCAGCTCGTCGCGCTGCCCTGGCAGCACGCGCCCGAGAACTTGCTCCCCGATTCCGCCCACATAGGTGTTGGCGCAGTCAATGAAGTTGATGCCGTTGTCGATCGCGTGCCGGATGATGCCTTCCATCAAGTCCTGGTCCGTCATCCCACGGAATCCGCATCCCAGCGCCACCCGGGACACCTTGAGCCCTGAACGGCCCATGTTCACGTACTCCATCGGGCCCTACTCCTCACTGGTCACCACCCCGCGGCGGCGATGATGCCACTCTCGGGGCACTCGCGCGCGGACGACGCCTATAATCAGCCGCCGCCAGCCTGCGCCACCCATTGGACTCCTTGATGACGACGTTTCAATCCCGCATTCACGGGGTGATCCCGGCGCTCCTGACGCCGCTAAACGCCGACTTCTCCGCGGACGAGGCCGCGCTGCGGCGGCTGACCCGGCGCGTCGTCGACGCCGGCTGCCACGGGATCGTGGTGCTGGGGACGACCGGTGAGTTTGCCTCCATCGACGACGCCGATCGCGAGGTGGTCATTCGGGCGGCCGTCGATGAGGTCGACGGGGCCGTGCCGGTGATCGTGGCGTGTGGTCAGCCGAACGTGAGACGGACTCACGAGCAACTCCGCGAGGCCGGCGACCTGGGCGCCGACGGCGTGCTCGTCAATCCGCCGTACTACTTTGAAATGACGCAGGACGAGCTCGTTGGCTATTTCGACGGCGTCGTGCGCGAGTCCCCCGTTCCCGTGCTGCTCTACAACATTCCGCGATTGACCGGAGTCCCCGCCGAGCCGTCGACGCTGCCCCGGCTGCGCGATGTCGGCGTGCAGGGCACCAAGGACAGCTCGGGCTCCGTTGGGAATGTGATGAGCTATCTGGCCGCCACCCGTGGCGGCCCCGAGTTCCGAGTGATCGTGGGCGGCGACGTGACGTTTCTGCATGCCCTCATTTCCGGCGCGGCGGCCACCACCGGCATGACGCCGAACATCGCGCCGCAGCTGAATCTGGACATCTACGAGGCCTGGCGCGGCGGCGACCTCGAGGCCGCCGCGACTGCCCAAAACCGCACCAATGAGTTTCTTGAGATCTTTCAGTCCCGGCCGGGGTTTGGCCACGCCGTGGCGAAGGGTCTCCTGAGCCGCGTGGGCGTCATGGAGCGCTGGGTGGCGCCGCCCAAAACCTCGTGTGAGGACGAGCAGATCGACTCCGCCTTCGAATTGCTCAGGTCCTATCTACCCGAGTTCGCTCCGGAGGCCGTTCCTGCGTAGGGAGACCTAGGCGCAATCCCCTCCGTCATTCCCGCGAAGCATGTCCCCGTGCAGGCGGGGAGCGGGAATCTAGCGGCCGCTGGATCCGCCCGGTGGCCCGCGCTGCGCGCAGCGTGGGATCTGGCCGCGTTCGGCAAGAGACTCTGTAGACGGGGCGCCTAGCGGGGCGGGCCCACTGGCGACCCGTCGTCGCGCCGACCCCGAATCGGACCTGGGCAAACCCGCTTGGCGGTCAGCGCGCCGACCGCGGTGGCCGCCTTCGGCGATGCCCCGGCCTGGCGCACGATCGTGGTGGTGGACTCCAAGACGTGGTGATAATGCGCGTCGCCTTCGGCCGCCGGCGCCCCAGGCGTGTCGGCAAGCCAGATTTTGGCCAGACGTTCCGACAGCAGCTCCGCCAGCACGGTGAAGTCGCGTGCCAGCCGCGCCTCGGTGGACTCGGCGGCGCCGGTGGCGGTCGTGCGCGTGCTCCCAGACCGGGACGCCAGCCAAGCAATCCCCACGCCGACAATCAGCCCGGCGGCGATGCCGCTGACGAGGGCTACGGCTAAAGATGCGGTCATGCGCCAGTCTAAGCGAGTGGAGGCCTCGCTACGCGCTTCATGCACGTCTTGTAGGGGCGACTCGCGAACCACCCGTCGTGCATTGGCGGGTGACCGCTTCCAGACGCTGCCAGGTCGATCTTGAGGTGCCCACATCTGTCAAGATGAATCTTGACTGCCGAGTCGCCGTGACGCATGCTGGAGGCAACTCGTGAGGAGGTTGAACGATGATTTCGCCACGCGAAAAGTTCTCCAGCCAGGCCGACCCGAAGCTGCTGGCGGCGATGCGCCAGATCGCGCGCAGCGATGGCCGGCACTTCCAGGCCGTGCTGGAGGACGCCATGAGCCACTACATCGAGAGCAGGGCAAGCCAGCGGGTCCGCCCGGAGGTGATGGCCCACTTCGAGGCGAGCCTTGAGAAGAATCGGCGTCTTGGGGAGTTGCTGGGCGAGTCGTGATCCACGACTTCCCAACAATCGAAGAGGTCATCGCGATCCATGACATCGCCGTTCGCGAGTTTGGCGGCTCGCTAGGACTCCGTGATGCCGGCGCGCTGGAGTCAGCACTCATGCGCCCGCAACTGGGCTACTACGACAGCCTCATCGAGGAGGCCGCCGCACTCATGGAGAGCCTGGCCATGAACCATCCATTCGTGGACGGAAACAAGCGAACGGCCTTCTACGCGACCGACACATTCTTGCGGAAGAACGGCCGTTTCATCGATTGCGACAACGATGAGGCCTACGCCTTCATCATGCAACTGTTCGAGACGAACTCATTCCGATTTGCGCAGCTACGTGAGTGGCTTGAGGAAAGCGTCAGACCCTTCGGGGAGCCTTGATTGCCTGCGACCGACCGGTCGCACGTGTGAGAGGCATCTGGTACTAGTTGTAGGCGGTGGTCTAGTGTCCGCATCGGATGGATATGGATCCTGAAGAACTGGCTCGCGAAGAAATCGACTGGCTACTTGGCCAGGCGGGCTGGGTTGTGCAGGACGCCGACGCAGTCAACCTCTACGCCGGATCAGGCGTGGCAGTGCGTGAGTTTCCGCTGCGGACCGGCCACGGCAGCGCCGACTACTTGCTCTATGTGCACCGCAAGGCCGCTGGCGTGGTGGAGGCTAAGCCGCAGGGCTTCACCTTGGTCGGCGTGGAGATCCAGTCGGAGAAGTACAGCACCGGCCTGCCGGAAAACCTTCCCGCCTATAGGCGGCCCCTCCCGTTCCTATACGAGAGTACGGGCGCGGAGACGCAGTTCACCAACGGGATTGATCCGGAGCCGCGAAGCCGTCTGACCTTCTCATTTCACAGCCCCGAGACGCTGGCCAAGTGGATTGGTGCCTCTGGAACATCTGACGCCGCGACGCAGGGGGTGGCTGCGGAGGGGACCGACTACCTGGCGGCTCACAATTTGCGCCAGAGGCTCAAGGACATGCCACCGCTAAACGCGTCCGGCCTGTGGCCGGTGCAGGAACGGGCCATCAGGAATTTGGAGGATTCACTGGCCGCGGGTCGCCCTCGGGCGCTGGTGCAAATGGCCACCGGAAGCGGCAAGACGTTCATGGCCTGCAACCAGGTGTATCGGCTGATCAAGCACGCCGGAGCGCGGCGAGTGCTGTTCCTGGTGGACCGCAGCAACCTGGGGCGCCAGACCCTACGCGAGTTCCAGGGCTTCAACACCCCCGACGAGCGACGCAAGTTCACCGAGCTCTACAACGTTCAGCTTCTGCAATCAGCGCATATCGATCCCGTAAGCCGGGTCTGCATCTCCACCATCCAGCGGGTCTACTCGATCCTGAAGGGCGAGGAACTCGCGCCCGAGCTCGAGGAGCTTTCCGGCTTCGACTCGGCCGTGCTCCAGCGTGATCCCCCGCCCGTCGAGTACAACCCCGAAGTTCCCATCGAGACCTTCGACGTAATCATTACCGATGAGTGCCACCGCTCCATCTACAACCTGTGGCGACAAGTTCTCGAGTACTTTGACGCCTTCCTAATCGGTCTGACCGCCACTCCTTCCAAGCAGACCCTTGGGTTCTTTCAGCAGAATCTGGTCATGGAGTACACCCACGAGCAGGCGGTCGCCGACGGGGTGAACGTCGATTTCGAGATTTACCGGATTCGCACGCAAATCACAGGTCAAGGGTCCACGGTGGAGGCCGGCTACTACGTGGACCGGCGTGACCGCCAAACCCGGAGGGTTCGCTGGGAGCAATTGGAGGAAGACCTAACCTATACGCCCAACCAGTTGGACCGGGAGGTAGTCGCCGAGGACCAGATTCGCACCGTCATCCAGACCTTTAGGGACCGGCTCTTCACGGAGATATTTCCGGCCCGCCAAGACGTGCCGAAGACAATCATCTTCGCCAAGGACGACAGCCATGCCGACGACATCGTGCGTATCGTGCGGCAGGTATTCGACAAGGGCAACGACTTCTGCCAGAAGATCACCTACAAGACCACTGGGGCGGAGCCGGAGGACCTGTTGACCGCGTTCCGCAACAGCTACAACCCGCGCATCGTTGTGACCGTGGACATGATTGCCACCGGCACGGACATCAAGCCCGTCGAGATCGTCTTCTTCATGCGCAACGTGCGCAGCCGTGGCTTCTTCGAGCAGATGAAGGGACGCGGTGTGAGGACGATCACCCCAACCGAATTCAATGCGGTGACCCCGGACGCCCGAAACAAGGACCGATTCGTCATCGTCGATGCGGTGGGAGTGACCGAGACCGAATTCTCGGACTCCTATTCCCTGGAACGAAGGCGCACCGTGCCTTTCGACAAGCTCTTGGACCTGGTGGGCATGGGGAACCGGGACCCGGAGATTCTCTCCTCCCTAGCCAGCCGCCTCGCGAGACTGGATCGCCAACTGACTCCCAGGGACCGCGAGGCCATCGAAGCCGCGTCGCACGGCGTGCCGCTTTCGGCCCTCGTCTCCGGATTGGTGAACGCTGACGATCCCGATGCCGCGCTGGCCGCCGCCCAGGCAATAACGGGGCAGAGTGACCTGCCGGAAGCTGCAATCGCCGGGGCACGGCGTCAGCTGCTCGAAGACGCCGCCAGGCCATTCGCCACGAATCCCGACCTGCGGCAACGCTTGGTGGACATTCACCGCGCATACGAGCAGACCATTGACACGGTCAGCGCCGACAGCCTCATAGAGGCGGGATTTTCAGACGACCAGGCAAGGGAAGTCGTGCTGTCCTTCCAGGAGTACATCGAGGAACACAAGGAAGAGATCACGGCGTTGCAGGTGCTCTACGAGCGCCCGTATCAGCAGCGGCTGAGCTATCTCCAGATCAAGGAGCTGGCCGACGCCTTGGAGTCGCCGCCCCGGTCGTGGACCGCCGATCGGCTGTGGCAGGCCTACCGGCAATTGGACCAATCCAGGGTGCGCGGTTCCGGCCAGCGGGTGCTTGCCGACATCGTCTCACTGGTGCGCTACGCCATTGGCGACGCGGACGAGTTGGTGCCGTTCGCCGGCGGAGTGCGTGAACGGTTTCAGGGCTGGCTGGCCATGCAGGAGATCGCCGGACGCAAGTTCACAGAGGAACAGGTGCGCTGGCTGGAAGCCACCCGGGACCACATTGCGGGTAGCGTCAGCATGGAGATGGGAGACTTTCAGTTCGCCCCGTTCAACCAGAAAGGCGGATTGGGCAAGGCGCATGAGTTGTTTGGCAATGAACTGGGCGCACTTCTTGAGGAGTTGAACGGGGCTCTGGTGGGGTAGCGCTTGGCCACACACAGGAAAGGAAGGGGATATGACGACCGTACCGGAGATTCAACAGGCCATTATGAATCTGTCCGAGGCCGACTATACGAAGTTGTGTCGCTGGGTCTTGGACCAAGACTGGGAGCGATGGGAGCGGGAGTTCGACGAGGACGTGAAGGCTGGCAAGCTGGACGCCTTGGCGGCCGAGGCGTTGGAGGCCAAGGCCAGGGGCGAACTCAAGGACCTGCAGGACCTTTAGGTGCACAGGACGGCTCCACATTTCTGGCGGCGCTTCCAGGAGTTGCCCGCGCCGGTGCAACTGACGGCGAGACGAAACTTTGAGCTCCTACAAGCCAATCCCAGACATCCTTCGTTGCGGTTTAGAAATGTTGGGCGCTATTGGTCTGCCAGGGTGGGTGCTGCCTACCGAGCGGTGGCAATCCACGACGGCGGAGACTTCATCTGGTTCTGGATTGGTCGCCACGACGAGTACCTGAGGATTCTTGGCCGGTAGGGGATTGGTGCCTCAAATGAATTCGAGCTCAAGGGGAATATAATGCCTGGAATGGCATTGTCGTTGTCCGACCTTCGAAATCTAACTGACCACGAGTTGGTGGAAAGTCACGACGTCCAAGCGAGAACAACTGTCGTAGGAACCCAATACTACTTGGACGAACTGAATAGACGCTATCAAGAACGACAAACCAACGCGATGCTACGGTTCACCAAATGGATAACCGTTATGACAGTCGTCATCACATTAGCAACACTCTCTGGTGTCGGGCTGTCCGTGGCGGTCTTGCTGAAATGCTGATATCATCCAGCTATGCCCCATTGATCAACATGAATTCGATAGAAGGAAGCCACGAACTTCCGCCAGGGTGGGAGTTGGCTAAATTGGCAGATCTGTGTCTTCAGGTGCCCAAGGTAAAGCCTCAAGATGATCCGAACGAAGTGTTCACGTATCTGGACATATCTTCCATCGACAATAGTACATTTCGAATTGTCTCCCCCAAGTCATACTTAGGCAAGGACGCACCGTCTCGTGCTAGGCAGAGAGTGAGCAGCGGCGACACTCTGTTTTCCACTGTGCGGACCTATCTCAAGAACATTGCAATGGTGCCACCTGAGCTCGAAGGAGAGATTGCGTCCACAGGCTTCTGTGTCCTGCGTCCTACTGATGACACCTGCCGCAGGTTCATATTCTACTTTGTTTTGAATGACGATTTCGTGTCCACACTTCAGCCGCTACAGCGGGGCACAAGCTATCCGGCAGTACGTGACGCAGACGTCTTATCCCAGGAAGTTCCCGTCCCACCTCTTTCTGAGCAACGGCGCATCGTGGCAGAGATAGAGAAGCAGTTCACTCGCCTCGACGCCTCCGTGACTGCGTTCAAGCGGGCTCTGGCTCACCTGAAGCGCTACCGGGCCAGTGTACTCAAGGCGGCCTGCGAGGGCAGGTTGGTCCCAACCGAGGCCGAGATTGCCCAAGCTGAAGGCCGAGATTTCGAGCCTGCCGCCGTCCTGTTGGAGCGCATCCTGGTCGAACGCCGCGCCCAGTGGGAGTCTCAGAAGAATCGCCGGGGCAAATACAAGGTACCTGTCGCTCCGAACACCTCCGACCTGCCGGATCTGCCGGAGGGATGGGTATGGGCGACGGTGGGACAACTCTCGTCTCGGATTGAATACGGGACATCAACCAAGGCCAGTTCTTCACCATCTGGTATCCCCGTCCTTCGCATGGGAAATATTCAGGATGGTGAATTGAATTTCTCTGATCTGAAGTACCTCGAAGTTGATTACCTTGAAACCCAGAAGACTATTCTTGTCACGGCGATTTGCTGTTCAACAGAACCAATAGTTCAGAATTGGTAGGCAAGAGCGCTGTTTACAAGGACTGGCATCCAATAGCTTGATTCGCATCCTATTTGATTCGAGTTTCATTTCTATGCGACCCAATTCCTGACTATGTTTGCACCCTCATAAACTCCCAACATGGGCGAGCCTACATTGCTCGGGTTAGAAGCCAGCAAGTTGGACAGGCCAATGTCAACGGCACGAAACTGGCAGGTATGCCAATCCCGCTCCCGCCGCTCGCTGAGCAACACCGCATTGTCGCCGAAGTGGAGCGCCGCATATCGGTCATCCAGCAAGCAGGGTGCACCGTCGAGGCCAACCTCACGCGAGCTGAGCGGCTGCGTCAGAGCATCTTGAAGCAGGCGTTCTCCGGCAAGCTCGTCCCCCAAGACCCTGACGACGAGCCGGCGTCGGTGCTGTTGGAGCGCATCCGCACCGCGCGAGAGGCGGCCCAGGCTGCCGCCAAGCCAAGGAGTAGGTCCAAGCGCCGCACGGTCAGATCAGGCTCTGAAGAGCAGCTGGCCCTCGGCGTTCGGGAGAAATTTCCATGACCACATCCTCCGCCATAGGACAGAAGCTGTGGAACTACTGCAATGTCCTCCGGGACGCTGGCCTTTCCTACGGCGACTATCTGGAGCAGCTCACGTACCTCATTTTCCTCAAGATGATGCACGAGCGCGGTCAGCCGCCATTCACCATGCTGCCTGACTACCAGCCGCCGCCAATCCCCGAGGGATATGACTGGCCCAGTCTCCTGGCTCGAGACGGTGAGGAGTTGGAGACCCACTACCGACGCACGCTCGAAGTCCTATCCCGGCAGTCCGGAACCCTGGGCGTGATCTTCGCCAAGGCGCAGAACAGGATTCAGGAACCTGCCATGCTGTCACGGCTCGTCAAGGAGTTGATCGACAGCGAAAACTGGCTGGCTCTCAGCGCCGACGTGAAGGGCGACGCCTACGAGTCGCTCCTGGAACGCAACGCCCAGGACGTCAAGACCGGCGCGGGGCAGTACTTCACCCCCCGTCCCCTCATTCAGTCCATCGTCGACGTCATGCGTCCCGAACCCGACGCCACCGTCTGCGACCCCGCCTGCGGCACCGGCGGCTTCCTCTTGGCCGCTCACGACTACATCGTCAGCGGCAACCCGACCCTGGACTAGGGTCAGTTGGCGCGCTTGCGCGACGAGGCCCTCCACGGTTGGGAGCTCGTCGAGGGCGCCGCACGTCTCGGTGTGATGAACCTCTATCTCCACGGCATTGGCGGGGATAAGTCCAACATCATCGTCGACGACAGCCTGCGTGCCCATCCGGGCGTCCACTTTGACCTAGTGCTCACAAATCCGCCCTTCGGACGCAAATCGAGCCTCACCTTTGTCAACGACGCCGGTGAGTCAGCACGGGAATCCCTACTGGTCGAGCGACCCGATTTCTGGGCCAGCAGCAACAACAAGCAGCTGAACTTCGTGCAGCACGTACAGACCTTGCTGAAGATCCACGGCCGCGCGGCTGTCGTGGTTCCGGACAACGTCCTGTTCGAGGGCGGCGCGGGAGAGACGGTGCGCCGCCGCCTGCTTCACGAGTGCGACGTGCACACGCTGCTGCGCCTGCCAACTGGCGTCTTCTACGCCCAGGGAGTCAAGGCCAACGTCCTGTTCTTCGATCGCAAGCCCGCCAGCGAGACTCCTTGGACCCGCGACCTGTGGATCTACGACCTGCGCACCAATCAGCACTTCACACTCAAGAAGAACCCATTGACCCGTACGCACCTAGACGACTTTGAAGCCTGCTTCAACGCGGAAGCTCGCCACCAACGCGAGGAAACCGAGCGCTTCCGCCGCTTCACGTACGACGATCTCACGAAGCGGGACAAAGTGAATCTCGACATCTTCTGGCTCCGAGACGAGAGTATGGAGGACGCGGCCGACCTGCCGCCGCCGGACCAGATCGCCGACGAGATCGTCGAAGACCTACGCGCTGCCCTAGAGCAGTTGGAAGAGATCGCGGTGGACCTGTCACAAGACCCCACGCAGACCCAGGAAGTCCCCTAACGCTACCGGCCTACCACCTGGAGGATTCCTCCGCGTAGACGTGGTCGGGCAAACGGTAGGTGATGCCGGACTCGTCAAAGTTCGACACGTCCAGCAGGGCCGTCATCTGATTCTCGTTACGCAGGCGACCTTTGAACACCTTGCTCATGAGCTTGTTGTAGCGACCCTGCATCCGGAACCACCAGAGAACGCCCGGAGTGGGATATCGCGGGTACATGAGGTGATTGGCGAGCTCGGCGCCGATGAGCGCGCGCGACACCCGGAATATGTAGCCTGCGAGCTTCCCGCGGGCATCAGACTCGGTGATTCCGGCAATGAGTGGAGCTGAGTTGACCAACGAATGCGCCAGCGCAACCGACTCAAAATCCGGAGGCGGTTCACAGATCCCACCGATTTCAAATAGATCCAGGGCATCGCGTTCATTCTGAAATAAAATCGACTCCGGAATGCCCATCAGATATCCGGAATAGCGCCAGACCTGCATGAAGCTGGCCCGCTCCTCGTCATCGAATTTGGCCCCGAGGCTTTTCAGATGCTTCAGCAGTCGTGCTGAGAACGCCGTGATGGCATAGCCCACGTGCGCGGCGCTGACCGGGATTCCCCAGGCATCATCATTCCAATCGTCGGAACCATCCAGGAGCCGTCGGACCATGGCGTGAATCAGCCGAATGCGAACGGACAGCTTCCAGCCGTCGCTATCCCGCTCCAGACCGCCCGGGAAGAAGATCTCGACCATGTGGCGATTGTTCTGTCGCAAGCGTCTGACGCCCTGGTCGCGCAGCCTTCCCGTGATGAAGAACGATTTGGAAATGTTGGTGGAAAAGCCTTCGACGAGCGTGCCTCCGACCATTGCCCCCAAGACCAGCTGTGAATTCCGATGAAACATGCGGACGCCAGGCGCAAATCCTTCAAAATCGACCCAATCGGGCACGCGCTCACACGACCGGAAGAACTCCCGCAGCACGGCCGGCGTCTCACGCAGCGCGCGCTCGTCCCGGCCGTCCATGCCGATCCGAATGAACCTGCCCAGCTTCGCTTGCCCGAGGGGAGCAAGCTCGGCGATCATCGCATCGGCTTCAGGGTCTCCGATGCGTGTGTGCGCGACGTAATTGTCCGCGAGCTCTGGCGCAAGCTTTCGAGCCTTCGGATAACCTACGTGGTAGTCGGAGGGAATGTCCATGTGCGCGTATGCCTCGGCCTTAACCCCGGACTGGCTTGGGCGGAATCACCCGTCTTCGGCTTCGACTCGCAAGTCTGGAAGCCACCGCAGCCATGACGGCAAATACCAGTTCCCCCTGCCCAGCACCGCCATGCTCGCTGGCACCAGCACCGACCGCACCAACGTCGCGTCGAGCAGCACGGCCACGGCAAGCCCGAATCCGACCAGCTGATTCACGATCGTCTCCCCGGCGGCGAATGCCCCGAACACCGCCACCATGATGAGGGCGGCGCCGGTGATCATCCTGCCCGTGGATTGGAGGCCGTAGGCCACCGCTTGCAGGTTGTCCTGACTCTCATCGTAGCGTTCGCGGATGCGGCTCAGGAGGAAGACGTGGTAGTCCATGGAGAGTCCGAAGAGGATGGAAAACAGGAACAGGGGTATCCAGGCGTCGATCACCTCAGCCTGCTGAAAGCCAAAGAAGTCTCGACCAACGCCGTGCTGGAACACGATCACCAGGAGACCGTAGGCCGTGCCGACCGAGAGCAGGTTCATGATGATGGCCTTGAGCGGAATGACGATCGATCGGAACACCAGCATCAGGATGATGAAGCTCGAGCCGAGCACGAACGCGAAGACGATCGGCGTAAACATGTCGACAATGTTGAAGAAGTCGGCTGCTTCAGCGGTTGCGCCGCCTACGTAGACCTCGGCGGGCACCCCTTCGAACGCCTCGGCAACGTGCACGTCGCGAATCGTCCCCATTTTCTCCGTGGCCGCTCGGCTATTGACCTCGCCCGGAAATCGCAGCGTGAGCAGTGCGAGATCGCCGGCGGGATTGACCTCCGCCTCCTCGGGAGGGATTGGAAAGGCAGGGTCTTCCGCTAGCGATTGCGTGAGGCGCGCAATCGCCGCCTGCACCTGTGGATCGCCAATGTCGCCGTCGATGACGATCTCCGCCGGGCTCAAAAATCCGGCGGGAGTCACGTCGCCGAACGAAAACTCCTCTTCGAAGACGATGAACGCCTCCTTGGTTTCGGAGCTCTCGGGGAAGCTATTGACGTCGTTGAGGCCGGTGGTGATGCCGAAGTAGAACGACGACAGCACGATCATTGGCACGCCGATGAGGAGGATGCTGAACACCGGGACCCGCGTGACGGCGCGAGTGATGGCCAGCCAGAAGCCACCCTCGGAATCCTGCGCACCCCTGAGGGAGAACCTTGAGAGGTAGGGGATGGTCAGGAAGTCCACCCTGTGGCCGAGCAAGGCCAGCAGGGCCGGCAGGAGCGTCAGGGTTGCGGCGAGGGCGGTGAGTACCACCAGGATGGCTCCCAGCCCCAGGGACTGGAAGAAGGACACGGGCACGATGAACATTCCAATCAAGGCGATTACGACGGTCGTGCCGCTAAAGAGGACCGTGCGCCCTGCCGTATCGCCCGCTTTGGCGACCGCTTCGTGCTTGTCGAGCCCTTTGCTCATTTCTTCCCGGAAGCGCGACACGATCAGCAGCGAGTAGTCGATGCCCACCGCGCGGCCGATCATGGTGATGATCATCGTGACGAAGAAGATCAACTCGAAGGCCTGACCGATAATCCCCACGGCCGCGAGCGCCATGGCGATGGCGACGATGGCCATTCCCAGCGGCAGCAAGGTGGCGGCCACCG
Organism: Chloroflexota bacterium; assembly: GCA_034421255.1. GTDB lineage: Bacteria > Chloroflexota > UBA11872 > UBA11872 > UBA11872 > JAJECS01. The sequence continues at coordinate 16,535 of DAOUKN010000019.1, forward strand.
CACCGAAGAGCAGCAGCAGGATGATCAGCGCGATGGGAACGCCGAAGCGTTCCCCTTGTTCCAAGTCATGCGCGCTCAGCTCATTGTTCTCGAAGGACACGCTGGCGTCACCGCCAATGAGCACGCGGAAGTCATCCGCGGCGTTGGCCTCGCGGATGACGTGAATGAGCTCCTCGACGTTTTCCGTGGCCTCGTCCAAGTCACCGGCCAGCGTGTAGTGCATCAGCACGGTTCGCTGGCTGGCGGACACAAGAAGTGGGAGCAACTGCTCTAACTGCTCCGGCGAAATGAGAGGTCCGGCAGCGATGGCCTGGTAGTAGTGAGAAAGCGGTGTTCCGTCTATTCCACCGGAAATTATGTCGCTTCCTAGAGCGGTGATATCGCTGTGGACCTTCTCCACCTTTGCACGAAATGCCGCATCGTCTACTGTCAAGGAAGGAGACTGGACAATAACGATCTCAGCCAATGCTCGTGGTCCACGCAAACGATCTTCCAGCAACGCTGCCGCGCGCTCAGACTCATATCGATCATCCAGCCGCAAATCGGTAGTTGTAGCGCTGGCCAACAAGGCCTGAACAAGCCCGAGTGCCACCACGACCATGACGCCCCAAATACCGATAGTTATCCAGGGTCTTCGAGCACTGATTCGGGCGAGTGATTCAGTCAAATACGTGCCCTCGTACGGTTCTTTGGAGTCTGCGGGACCGCAAAACCGTCACTACCCGGCTGGAAGCGGAAGCAAGCAATGTTACTACACAAGCTGCAAGCTCGGCTCGCAAACAGGCTTGCCGCAAGCACTCCTCAAATGTCGGTTCGTCGTCAGTCGGGCGCCGACACCCTTGGATTTCGTCACTGACCGAGGGGTCTGTGGCGGGTGGCGGACTCTAGAAGACTTGCGTAACGTGAGATGCGGTCCGGGTGGGCGCGATAGGACTCGAACCTATGACCTCGCGGATGTGAACCGCGCGCTCTGACCAGCTGAGCTACGCGCCCGTGAGCGTGTCATGGTATCAGCGTGGCCGGTTGGGACAGCAGCAGCATTTCGCGTTCGT
>DAOUKN010000020.1:0-3442 GCA_034421255.1 Chloroflexota bacterium
CCGTACTAGTCAGTGCCATAGTCCTGCATTCTGCCACGCAGGGAAGACAGGGCGGCGACCTGGGTGAAAGGGTTAGGCCGGGCGACCACGGGCGGCCGGCGGCGCGAAGGCCGCGCCGGGTTGCCGTCGCGGCGCCACGCCCGCGCGCAAGAAGGCCAGCACATCGCCGTCGAGCTGGACCCGCGCGCGCGTCCCGGGCGGGGGCAGGAATGTCGGACCGGCGCGGCACTCCACCGTCAAGCCGGAGTCGAAGCGCACGCGTACGAGCTGGTCGTGCCCGAAGAACCGGCGCGACTCAATGACGCCTTGCCCGCTTGGATCTTCGGAAATCTGCAGCGCCTCCGGTCGCACGTAGAGGTCCACCGTTCCGATCATGGGCTCGGGAATCGTCACCGTGCCCAGGTCGCACACCACCGCGCGACCGATGCCGGCGCCCTCGATCACATTGAATTGGCCGATGAAGTCGGCGACGGCCCGACCGACCGGCTGGCGATAGATCTCGGGCGGCGGCGCGACCTGCAGCACGCGGCCGTCAATCATCACGGCCACCTGGTCGGCCAGGCTCAAGGCTTCCTCTTGGTCGTGCGTCACGAACACGGCGGTTGCGCCGGATTCACGCAGCACGCGACGCACGTCATTCCGCAGGTCGTTGCGCAGCGCCGCGTCGAGGTTCGAGAACGGCTCGTCCAGCAGCACCACCCGCGGATTGGGCGCCAGCGCGCGGGCCAGGGCCACGCGCTGCTGCTGCCCGCCGGATAGCTCGTGCGGCATGCGTGACGCCAGCGCCGAGAGACCCACCAGCTCCAGCGTCTCGGCAACTCTGGCGGCACGGCCGTTGCGTCGCGACAGGCCAAAGCCCACGTTGGTCCGCACGTCGAGGTGGGGGAACAGCGCATAATCCTGAAACACCAGGCCAACCCGGCGGCGCTCTGGCGGCACGCTCACGTCGGGGCCGTGAACGACCGAACCGCCCAGCACGATGGTCCCGGCGTCGGGCTGATCCAGGCCCGCGATGAGGCGCAGCGTCGTCGTCTTGCCGCAGCCGCTCGGTCCCAGCAGCGCCAGAATGGACCCGGCGGTGACGCGGAACGACGCGTCGTCCACGGCGGTGGCCGCGCCAAAGCTCTTGCTCAGGCCCTCGCAGTGCAGGGCGACCGGCGGCGCTTCCGGCATCATCCGCGCATCCTAACGCGCAAGCCCTGGCTAATGCCGAATATTAGCTAAGGCGAACCGCGGTTGTTCTAGCCGTGCGGCACTAAGGCGCCGCGCGTGATCCGCCCGGAATCCTGCTGCGCGAAGGCTTCGTTGATGTCGGCCAGCGGGAAGTGATGCGACAGCACCCGGTCGAACGGCAAGCGCGACACGTTGTCCTTCAGGAAGTCCAGGGCGTGCCGCAGGTCCTGCGACGTGTAATGCGCCACGCCGATGATCGAGATGCTGCGGAAGACGATCCACGACGGATCGAACTCGGTATGCCAGCCGACGTTGATGTTGCCGATCTCGAGATATCGACCGCCCGGCGCCGTCATCTGCAGCCCCTCGGTGACCACTCCCGGATGTCCCACGAGCTCCAGCGTCACGTCGGCGCCCAGCCCATCGGTGAGCTCGCGCACGCGGTCCACGCGCTGCTCGGGCGTCTCGAACTCGCGCATGTCCACGATCTCGTCCGCGCCGAAAGAGCGGACCAGGTCGATGCGCTCATCCACGCCGTCGATGGCGATGACCTTCGAGGCCCCGTGCGCCTTGGCCACCGCCGCCGCGTACACCCCGAGTCCGCCCGCGCCCTGGATGGCCACCGTTTCGTTGAACGAAAGGCCGGCGCGGCGCAAGCCGGAAATGACCTGCACCAACGCGCAGTTGAGTCCCGCCACCATGTCGTCCGTGAGGTGGTCGGGCACCTTGTACATCGTGTGGTTGGGGTGCAGGTAGTAGTACTGTGCAAACGTGCCCCGGAAGTGCGGCCACTCTTCCAGCCCACCCAGGCGATCATGCTGCCGCGTTGGACAGGCAAAGGTATAGCCTTTGAGGCAGGTGGGACATTGCAGGTCGGGGTAGAGGTATGAGAAGAGAACGCGATCACCTTCCTCGAGCGGCTCGCCCATCGAGTCGGTCGTCACGCCGGCGCCCAGCCGATAGATCTCGCCGGTGCCTTCGTGCCCCAGCGCCGCCGGCATCGGCCGGCCCATCTTCACCATGTCCATCTCGCCGCGCCAGTAGTGCATGTCCGAGCCACAGATGTTCGCGACACTGATTTTGACCACGGCTGCGCCCGGCTCAGGGTCGGGAATCGCAAACTCGCGCAACTCGAAGGGCTTGCCCGAACCCAAGAATGCGGCGGCCACGCCTTTCTCGGCCATTGCCCTCACTCCTCCCGATCACGGCGGCGGTTCGCGATGCGCGGGCATCAGCCTATCCCATTGGCAGCTCACGGGATGACCACGGAAGCGCGATGACGACCGATGCCTGGATTCTCATTGGCGTGCTGGGCGGCGCCCTGGCGCTCTTCGCCAGCGAACGCGTGCGTCCCGACCTGGTCGGCGTGCTGGCGCTGCTGGCGGTGGCCTTCGCCGGCCTCGTCTCGCCGGATCGGGTGTTCAGCGGATTCGGCAGTCCCGCGGTGATCACGGTGGCGGGAATGTTCGTCTTGAGCGCCGGTCTCGTCGAGGCCCGCGTACCGGCCGCGATCGCCGCCCTCATCGCGCGTCTCGGCGGCGGCCTGCGCCTGCGCATGGCGCTGCTGGTGCTGATCGTGGGCGTGATGTCGGCCGTGATGAACAACATTGCCGCCACCGTGATCCTGATTCCCGCGGCCACCACCCTTGCGCTCGGCGCGAAGTCCTTTCCCTCCAAGCTGCTCATCCCGGTCTCATTCGGCTCCCTCCTGGGAGGTCTGGTCACGCTAATTGGCACGCCGCCGAACCTGCTGGTGAGCGAGGCGCTCGCGCGGGCCGGCGAGACGCCGTTCGGCATGTTCGACTACGCGCCGACCGGCCTGGCGGTCATGGCGGTCGGGCTGCTCTACCTCCTGCTTGCCGGGCCGCGGCTCATTCCCGCGCGTGAGGGCGCCGATGTCGATCGGGAAATCCAGCAGACGCGCGAGTTCATGGTCGAGCTCGAGGTGCCGGGCGATTCGGACCTCGCCGGGCGCACGTTGGCCCAGCTCCGTTGGCGGACGCGCTTTGACATCGGCGTGGTTGAAATCACCCACCTTGGCGTCCGCAATCGAATTCCCGGTCCGTCGGACGCGATCTATGCCGGCGACCGGCTGATCGTCGAAGGTGAGCTGGAAGCCGTCACTCGCCTTGCGCAGTCCGAGCGCCTGCGTTTTGCCGGTGAGGACTCCGAGATGACGCTTGACGACGCGAGCGAGCGAACCGCGGTGGTCGAGCTCGTCGCGGGGCCGGGATTCAGGTTCGCGCACCAGACGCTCGTCCAGATGAAT
>DAOUKN010000021.1:0-7030 GCA_034421255.1 Chloroflexota bacterium
GCTGACGGTTTCTACGAGTGGGCGGGGCCACGCAAGAAGCGTCAGCCGCTCTACATTCACCGCACTGACGGCCAACCATTGGCATTGGCCGGCCTATGGGAGTGGCACGGCGAGTTTGGTTGCACGTTCACGATCATCACCACCAGGCCGAGCGACTGGATGTCGGCTATCCACAGCCGCATGCCGGCGATCCTCGAGCCGAACGACTGGGACGCGTGGCTCTCGGCCGGCGATGACGACCCGGGGTGGCAAGCGACCCTCTTACGGCCGGCGGCGGAGCACTTGCTTGGGCGGCATCCGGTCAGCCGCAACGTCAACGCCGTCGCGAGCAGCGGGCCAGAGCTGATCCAGCCCATCGCCGCAGCGGAGTCTCAGCCAGCGCAAGTTCGGGATTCGCAGCCGCCGCTCTTCGGAGATCAATGAATGCATTGATCGACCAAAGAGTCGCGGCAGCAACTTGGCAGGTGGACTTGGTGAGGCGCCACTCAGGGCCTGAAGGCCAGGCAAGTGCCTGACCTCCAGTCCGAGCTTGCCGAGCAGGGCTACGTGATCATCCGGCGAACGATTCCGCCTGAACGACTGGACGGGCTCCGGGAAACGTTCGAGGTCCTCGTCGAGCGGCAATTTGACCGATGGCGGCGCGAACGGGACGCGGCCGGCCAGTGGCCGGACAGCTACTTTGCCCGTCAGCCGCGAGTCCTGATTCAACGCGTGGTCGAGGCGTCAACCGCCGAGGCGGTGGAATTCTGCCTGGAGGAGGGCACGCTGGGTGTGAGCCGCCGGCTGATGCAGGCGCCGCACGCCGCGCCGACGCTGATGTCGCTGATGTGCAACCCCTCGGAGGACCACGGGCCGGACCGCTGGCACCGGGACATACGACCGGCGGCGCTGGCCCCGCTGGCCGGACTGCAGCACGACGCACGAGCCAATGGCCCGGCTTACGTGCAGTGGAACATTCCGCTCTACGACGACGCGGTGCTATGGGTGGTGCCCGGCAGTCACTGGCGCGTGAACACGGACGAGGAAAACCGAGTCCTCGAGCGAGACCCGTCGCTGCCCCTGCCTGGCAGCATCCCCGTGGAGCTGAACGCGGGCGATGCCGTGGTGTATCTCAACACGATGCTGCATTGGGGCAGCGACTACAGCGCCAAGCTACGCCGTACGATTCATCTCGGCTATCGGGCGTTCGGCGCCGCCATCTATCCGCATGCCCACGCGTTCAATTGGGACCTGGGGTTCACGAGACGCCTTTCCGCCGATACGCGCCGCCAGTTTGAGACTTTCTTCGAGCTGCACGCCAAGGAGCGGCGGGTGATCGAGGCGGTGTTACGCGCGGCGCTCGAGCGGGACGCCGACGCATTCCAACGTCAGTTGGCAGTGCTTCATCCTGGTGCCGAGGGACACATGGTGGCCCTGGTGCTGCTGTCCAAGCTCATCCGGCGACTACCGCAGCTTGCCGAGACCGATGCCCCGGGATTCGAACTTCGAAAGGACATTGCCGACGCGTTCAGCTCCGGCGAGATCGAGTCGATTGGGTGCCGGTTCGCCGCACTCGATGCCGCGCTGCGCGCACCGGCCGACCACTTCGTGCCGGGCTTTCAGGACGGCCCGGCAGGCTATGCCTTCGAAGACATGCCAGCGGGATTTGGCGTCGACGAGTTCATCGGCAGCTGGAGCGCGTCAGCGTAGCCGTTTGGTCCGGGCCCAATGTGCAGCGCCGGCGGCACCCTACATGCCGGGGGCCGCGGCCTCGTCCTCGCCTTGCTGCGTAGCGAATAGAGATTGATAGCCGCCCGACCAGTCCGGCGGGATCTGGCACGGCCGTGGGTCGTGGTGGGCGTGGCGTGCGGGCTGGCCGCGCACGATGGCGCCGTAGAAACTCGACATAATCGGGTTGTACGTGTAGGTGAACGCATCGGCCGAGGAGTAGGCATAGAGCAACAGCGGGCGCCCGGTGTCCGATTGGTTCGGCGGCGATCCGTGGACGGTACGGCAATTGTGGATCGTCAGTGAACCCGCCGGTCCGGTCATGTATTCGACGTTCTCGAGGTCGAGGCTGGCCGCGTCGGCGTCGGACAGCGCGCCATTCCATGTCCCGTCGTCGTTATAGAGGTCGTAGAGCGGGCCATTCTGGCTGCCTGGAAGGCCACCCAGCGGTCCCTGATCCGGACCGCAGTCGTAGAGCAAGGTGCCAATCGTCGCCGGCGAGTAGTTCGTGTGCGGCCAGAACTGAATGTCCTGGTGCCACTTCACCTCTTCGCCGCCTTCCGCCCACTTGAAGTTCAGCTTCGAGTGGTGAAACTTCACGTTGGGTCCGACAACGTCTGCCGCCACGTCTGCCACGATCGAGTCTGACGCGAATTCCCAATACGCGGGGTGCTGCTCGACAGGGCTTGTCAGGCGGCGCAGCCGCGGGTTGTCGGCGGAGTGGTCGGGCTCGAGGTCCCACACGGCGTCGGACTCCGTGATGTCACGGCTCCGCTCGACGAACTCGTTGGTGACTTCGCGCAGTCGCTCGATCCACTCATCGGGCACGACGTTTTCGACGAGGACATAGCCCTTCTCGAAGTACGACTCGCGTTGGGCTTGGGTCAGCACGCGCGGCGGATGGGAGAGGATTTGCTCTGGCGTCATGGCGTAGTCTCCGAGGGATTCACGGACCCGTCGCCATCAGCGTATCCGAGAATTGCCGGATTCGCTCACCGTGCTGGCGCCGGATGCATTCTGTGCGATCATCCCTTGCGCGTTCCTGCATTAAGCCGAATCGCCTGAAATCCGAATGACAACGAACGGCTCAACGACCAGCGACATCACGCTCCAGCACGTCTCTTCGCAGCCCACGCTTGTCGTGCGTTTCAACTTCGGTGGGCGCGACGTGGGCGAGTTGATGGGCCACGCCCTGGATGCGGTGCAGGAGTATCTGACACGAGCTCAGATGAGCCCCGTCGGCCCACCCTTCACGCGGTACCTGGCGATGACCGAAGAGGTCAAGCGCGCCGAGACGGGATTCCCGGTGGAGTGGGCGATCGAAGGCGGTGATCTGGTTGTGGCCAGTCAGCTTCCGGCTGGACGGGTGGCCCGCATGGTGCACACGGGGCCGTACGACAACCTGATGGACGCGCACAACACGATGGTGGATTGGATTCGGGATCGTGGCCTCACGCCGGCGGGCGGTCCCATCGAGATTTACCTCAACGATCCCTTCGACGTGAAAGACCCGTCGGAGTATCAGACCGAGATCATCTGGCCCATCGAGTAGCGCACGGCGCGTGAAGGCCTTCCGCCGCACGCTTCCCTGATGCCCGTGGGGCCGCGGCGCTAGACGGCGGGCACCACCACGGGCTCGACCTGGCCGGATTCGATTGAGCGATTCATGGCCAGCACCACGGCCAGAGTGCGCATGCCGTCGGCATACGTGCTCAGAATGTCCGACGTGTCGCCGGTGCGAACCGCATCGAGGAACGTGACCATCTCCTGGTAGTGCATGAAGTCAGGCGGCGCGTCGAGTGGCGCGTCGGGCTTTCGCGAGCCGTCGCGGCCCAAGCTTGCGGCTCGGGGAAACGCATCGTGGACGACCGTTCCTTCACCCTTCGGATCGCCGACCGTGCCGAACACGCCCGGTGTGTCTCCCGAGGGTTCCAGCGCCAGGTGGAAGTCCGGGCCATTGAGCTCGAACTTCGTGTACCCCCACGGCGTTGCCCACGAATGCACGTGGTGGCCCACCGCGCCGGATTCGAACTGGATCGTACTGACCGCGGTGTCTTCGATCGTAAAGCCAGGACCCTTGGGGCGCGCCACGTTGCTGCCGAACGCGTGGACACTCGTGATCTCACCGACGAAATAGCGCATGAGGTCGACGTAATGGATGGCTTGGTCTAGCAAGGGGCCGCCAGAGCGGGCTTTCTCAAAAAACCACGGGCGGAACCCGCCCGTGAGTGCCGGGGCGCTGAGATAGGTGCACAGCGCAAGGTTTACCGTCCGTCCGGCAATCAGCTCGCGCATACGCTGGACCGGCGGCAGGTAGCGCATGTTGAACCCGGTCATGCACAGGATGCCGCTGTCGCGCACGATGCGGGCCACGGCCTGCGCGTGCTCGAGCGTGTCCGCCGGCGGCTTCTCACAGAAGACGGCTACCTCTCGCTCAGCCGCACGCTCGAACACCTGGCGTCGGATCCCCGGCGGCACGCAGATGAGCACGGCGTCCAGCCCGGGCTCGGCATCGAACATCGCGTCCACCGACGGATAGGTGCTGGCGCCGGCCCTGCTTGCCAGCTTGGTGGCTTGGGCGTCGTCGGCATCGCAAACGGCGACAACGCGATTGCCGGGAATGAATTCCAGATTTGAGTAGTGGCGCGTGCCGATGCTGCCGGCGCCAATGATGCCGATTGCGACTTCGTCGGATGGCTTCATGTCGGTCTCCTATCCGCGCGGCACGCCGGTTTCGCGGAATGCGCTGTCCAAGGTTGCGTAGGCGAACTCGGCGGCGGCCACGGGGAGGTAGGCCGGTTTGTTCCAGACCATGCCACTCACCTCCAGAGTGATGAAGTCGTCCCAGCCGGCCTCATGCATGGCCCGCACATAGCCGGTGGTGTCCAGCTCGCCTTGCCCGAGCAGCAGCAGATCGAGGCTGCCGTCGTCGTAGACGCGCGTGTCCGTGACGTGCGTGTGCCCGGTGATGGGCACCAGAGCCGGAACCGCCTCTTCGACCGTCTCGCCGGCGAGAAAGAAGTGCACCATGTCGAAGTGCAGCTTGACCCGGTCGTGGCCGATCTGATCGATCAGCCACAGCGCGCGGGTGGTGCGGTCGACGGCGGCGCCGGAGTGAGCCTCGATCGCGAGGTGGAAGCCCTCACGCTCTGCTAACTCCCCGTACTCGCGACCTGTTTCGGCCAGTGAATCCCGAATCTTGAGCCACTCGAAGTCTCTGCCGCCGATGCCGAATGCCAGTACCGGTTCGCGGTCGGGAACGAAGTCTCGCACCAGGCCATTGAGCTCGCGCGCGAATTCTAAGTTCGCGGCATGCTTGGCGGCCTCTGTCTCATGGACGTGAAGCGCCGTGGCGAACGAGGCCGGCACGCCCATGTCGTGATCAGCGAGCAATCCACGAATCGCCGCGCGTCTGCTCGGAGTCATCGCCTCGGGCAGCGAACCGACATGGCGCGGCCCTGTGCAGATCTCGACGCCGTCGTAGCCGATGTTCGCCAGGATCGGAATGGCGTCCTCGAGCGTGTGCTTCGGCATGGCGTAGGTTCCGTAGGCGATCTTCATGCGCTAGTGCTCCGTTTGACTGGGCCAGTGGCCCGGCGATTGCCGTCGCGTTCGAGACGAAGGCAGAGACGTTGGCTGGCTAACTTCCCGATTGACTCCGGCAGTGCTCGCATCAGGACGTGGAGTGGTTGTTCAGCGGCCGGCGCGCCGCGTCCACGAACTCGCGCCAGCCGCTGTCTTCCCACTCACGCCGGCGCTCATTGATGCCCTCGATGAGGGTCTCGCGCGTGAACTCGTCGGCGACCAGGCGCGTGGATTCCACGTAGCGCACGAGGCGGTCGAGCTCGCGGCCGACTGATGTACGGGCCAGATCCGTCGCAGCCTCGATTTCAGCCCCTGTGTCAGGCGCTAGTCCCAGCTTTGCCGCGCGCTTTCGATAGTTCTCGATCCAGGGGAGCGGCACTTCTCCCTCGTTCACGATGAGCTCGGCGAAACGGTGTCGCTCTTCGATTTGGCTTGCCGCCCGCCGCACCATCCACAGGGCCCAGAGGACCACTCCCGTGCAGACAAGGGCAATGAGCAAGGTAAGCGGGATTATCAGCTGAAGCATTGATGCCGACTAGGCCTGCCGCCTGCCTACCTCGGCCTGCCGACCCTGCGTGCCGGGTGGCCGGGCAGGCAGACTCAAGCGGTTACGCCGTGAAGATCAAGCTCCTCGGCAAAGTGGCAGGCGGCTTCGTGCCCGTCGCCAACCACGCGCAATTCCGGGGTTTCCTCGCGGCAGCGGTCCTGGGCATAGCGGCAGCGCGGGTGGAAGTAGCAGCCGCTCGGCGGGTCCGCCGGGTCGGCGACCTCGCCCTCCAGCGTGATCTCATCGAGCTTCCGCTTGGGGTCCGGGAGCGGCACCGCCGACATGAGGGCTTCGGTGTACGGGTGCTTCGGATTGCTGAAGAGTTCTTCCGTTGAGGCGTGCTCGACGACCTTGCCGACGTACATCACCGCGACCTCGTCCGAGATGTGCTCGACGACGCTCAGGTCGTGCGCGATGAACAGATAGGCGATGCCGAACTCTTCCTGCAGTTCTTCCAACAGGTTGATGATCTGCGCCTGCACCGAGACGTCGAGCGCCGAGACGGCTTCGTCGCAGATGATGATCTTCGGGTTCAAGGCCAAGGCGCGAGCAATGCCGATGCGCTGGCGTTGTCCGCCGCTGAACGCGTGCGGGTATCGCTTGAGATAGCGGATGTCCAGGCCCACAACCTCAAGCAACTCGCTCACGCGTGTCTCGAGCTCTCGCCCGCGCGCCACGTTGTGAATCCGCAGCGGCTCGCCGACGATGTCCAGCACGGTTTTTCGGGGGTCCAGGCTGGAATAGGGGTCTTGGAAGACCATTTGCAGGTTGCGCCGGTACTCGCGCAACTCGCGCGAGCCCAACTCCGTCAGTTCGGTGTCTGCGTTGTCGACATGCATGCGAACGCTGCCGTCAGTGGGCTCGATGGCGCGCACCACGCAACGGCCCAGCGTGGTCTTGCCGCATCCCGATTCGCCGACGAGCCCGAGCGTCTTCCCCTCGGCAATCGAAAGGCTGACGTCGTCAACGGCGCGGACGTAGCCGACGACCCGCCGCAGCAGACCCTTCTCGATCGGGAAATACTTCTTGAGTCCCTCGATCTCGAGAATGGTGTTGGTTGCCTGCCCGTTGGATGCCTCGGCTGTCACGGGTTGGGGCGCGTCGTCCTGCATGCCTTGCTCGCTACTCATAGAGCACACACCGTACATGGTGGCCCGGCGACGTTTCGATCATATTCGGCACGTCGGCGTC
>DAOUKN010000022.1:0-9717 GCA_034421255.1 Chloroflexota bacterium
GGCGGCACGCGCACGTCGGTCGCCATGCAAGCCGCCGAGACGCTGGGGATTCCAGTCGAGGACGTCGATCCGATCGTGCCCGACACGGACAGCATTGCCTTCACCGGCGTGACCGGCGGCAGTCGCGTCACGTTCGCCACCGGCTGGGCCGCCATCGAAGCCGCCCGCGACCTGCGAACGAAGATGATTGACGGGCTGGCCGACCATTGGGACGTGGCCAGCGAATCCATCGTTGCCGACGAGGACGGCACGTTTCGTCAGAACGGCGAAACGGTGTCCTTCAAAGAGGCCGCCGGCATTCTCGACGGCGACGATCTGCGCCTTGTCGGCTCGGCCACGGTCGTGCCCGAAGGCTCTGGCAACACCTTCGCCATTCACATCGCCGACGTGGACGTGGACCTCGAGACCGGCAAGGTCGACGTGGTGCGCTATACGGCCATCCAGGACGCCGGAACGGCCATCTACCCGCCATATGTGGAAGGGCAGATGGAAGGCGGCGTGGCGCAGGGCATCGGCTGGGCGCTGACCGAGGAATACGTCTACGACGACGAGGGCCACATGCGCAACGTGAGCCTGCTGGACTACCGCATGCCCACGACGCTGGACGTGCCGATGATCGAGAGCATCATCGTCGAGGTGCCGAATCCCGGCCATCCGTACGGCGCCCGAGGCGTCGGCGAGGTGCCCATCGTGCCGCCGCTGGCGGCGATCACCAACGCGATCGCCGACGCGACCGGCGCCCGCATGCGGGACCTGCCGGCCTCACCGCCGAAGGTCCAGGCGGCGATCGCCGCGCTCGACGCATAAGGCGGCGTCAAGAGCGACGTCGTCCACGCCGGGCGCCGATGAGGCTCGAACGCGCTAGGCTGCGTGCGTGACGTTCCTGCGTCGACTTCACGTCTTCCTGCGCGGCCAGCACCACCTCATGGTCGCCACGATCGTCTTCGGCATCCTTTTCGCGGGAACCGGGCTCATCGCCCCCCTGCTCGTGCGCCAGATCCTGCTGTGGCATGCCGAAGGCACGGTCGAGACGGGCGCCCTCGGCATCATCATTGCCGTGCTCGTCGGCTCGTTCGTGCTGCGCGCGGCGGGACGTTACGGCTACGGCGCCATCTCGCACATCGTCGCCTACCGTGCCCAGCATTTGATGCTGGTCGCGCTCTACCGCCACATCCAGTCCCTGCCGCACCGATTCTTCGAGCACCGGCGCACCGGCAATCTCATTTCACGCGCCGTTGGAGACGTCGAGGCCGTCGAGGACTTCATTGCCCACGGCATTCCCGAAGCGACCCTCGCCGCGACCATCCCAACCGCAATGGTCATCGCCCTGGGAATCATCAATTGGCAACTGATGCTCATCAGCCTCATTCCCATGCCGCTGATCCTGTTGCTCACCTGGTTCGTGATGCCCCGGCTACGCGCCCGGTGGGGAAACGTGCGTCAGGCCATGGCGGAAGTGACGGCCGCAGTCGCGGAGGGCATTTCGGGGTTCGCGGTGGTGAAGGCCTTTGGCCGCGAGCCCGAGCGACGGGCGGAGATCGACCGCGCCGGCGCGCAGTTCCGAGACACCATCGTGCGCACCCAGGCGCTCACGCTGATCCCGGTCGGCGTATTGGAGATCATCGCCGGGCTTGGACTGGTGCTCATCGTGGCCGTTGGCGGCAACTGGACGCTCGAAGGCATCGTGCCGGTGGCCGACCTGTTCGTCTTCGTGGTGTACCTGGGGATGATCTACCAACCGATCATCCAGGTCGCGGCGATCGGCGAGGACATCCAGAAGGCCATCGCCAGCACCGACCGCATCTTCGCGCTGCTCGACGTACGCAGCAACATCGTGGACCGCCCCAACGCTCGCCCACCGGCCGACCCGCGGTGGACGGTGCAGTTCGACCACGTGGAGTTCGCCTACGACCGAGGGGCCCCCGTGCTGCACGGCGTGGACTTCACCGTTCCGGAAGGATCGCTGGTTGCGCTTGTCGGCCCCACGGGCGCGGGCAAGTCCACCTGCACCAGCCTGATCCCGCGCTTCTACGACGTTGACGCCGGCGCCGTGCGCATCAGCGGCGCGGACGTGCGCGACCTGCCGCTGACCTGGCTGCGCTCCAACATTTCGATGGTGTTGCAGGATGTCTTCCTGTTCGAGGGGAGCATTTGGGACAACATCGCCTTCGGGCGACCCGAGGCGACTGACGCCGAGATTCTTGCTGCCGCGCGGGCGGCCAACGTCGACGAGTTCGCCGAGCGCCTGCCCGGCGGCTACGACGCCCGGGTCGGCGAGCGCGGCGTGCGCCTGTCAGGGGGACAACAGCAACGCATTTCCATCGCGCGGTCGATCCTCAAAGACGCCCCCATCCTGATCCTCGACGAAGCGACCTCATCGGTGGACACGGAGACGGAAAGCCTGATCCAGGAATCACTGTCCAAGCTGACAAAGGGACGCACGACCATCGTCATCGCGCATCGGCTCTCCACCGTGCGCCGGGCCGATCTCATCGTCGGGCTGGCGGATGGGACCGTGGCCGAAATGGGCTCGCACGACGAACTCCTGGAGCAGGGCGGCTGGTACGCCCGCATGTACGAGATTCAGGCCGGCACGGCGCGCTGGCAGCTTGGCGAGCGCCAGGTCGCGCAGCACGCATGACGCAGGCAACCGCATCCGACACTGCGGGGAGGAATCAATGAGCGATCTCTCAGGCCGCGCGGCCGTCGTCACCGGCGCGGGAACGGGGATCGGCGTGGGCATTGCCCGGCGTCTCGCCGAACACGGGGCGCGAGTGATCGTCTCGGCGTCGAGCAGCATCGAGGGCGCCGAGCGCCTGGCGGCCGAGTTGCGCCAGCAGGGCGCCGACGTGCGCGCGGTGCAATCGGACTTTCGGCAGGCGGCCAACGCCGCGCAGGTCGTGGAACAGGCGCTGGACGCCTTCGGTCAGGTTGACATCCTGGTGAACAACGCCGGGCGCACCATGGTGAAGCCGTTCCACGACTGCGACGAGCAGGACTGGGACGACCTGTTCAACGTCAACATCAAGTCCATGTTCGTCACCTGCCAGGCCGCGCTCCCCGGAATGCTCGAGCGCGGCTTCGGACGCATCATCAACATCAGCTCGGTGCACTCGCAGGTGCACGCCCCCGGCTACGTCATCTACTCGGCCACCAAGGGCGCCATCAACGAGTTCACCCGCAACCTGGCCATCGACATCGGGCGCGACAACATCACGGCCAACGTCATCGCCCCGGGGGCGATTCATGTCGAGCGCTATGACCGCGAAAACGTGGACGAGTCAAACATGATTCGCGGCATCCCATCGGCCTCCGTCGGAACGCCCGCCGACATCGCCGGCGCGGCGGCCTTCCTCGCGTCGGAGGATGCGCGGTACGTCAACGGCGCGGTGCTGTTCGTCGACGGCGGACTTACGGCCCGCATGAGCATCGAGTAATACCAACGCGTCCGGTAGAAAACGGTACATCTCCGGCGGCAGCCGTTGGGTAGCATTGGGGAGACCCTGAGGGTTCGCTCGAAGCGAGGTCCCAACGACGCCTGACACCGGTTACACACGCAACGGCTTTACAGCCAGTATCGGTGTATCGGGTTTGGCGTTTAAGCGTCCGGTCAACACCGCATTCGCCCGGACGCGGACACCCGAGCATTTGCATCCATGAGCCTCCGGCTCGTCGTTCCGCGTGAGCTGCGCCCGGGCGAGGCGCGCGTGGCGCTCGTACCCGATGCGGTGGCCCAGCTTGCAGACGAGGGCTTTGCCGTCGCGGTCGAGCACCGCGCCGGAGTCCGATCGTTCGCCGACGACGAGGCGTACGCAGCCAGCGGTGCCGATGTCGTCAATGATCGAGCCGCGCTGCTTCGCGAAGCCGACGTGATACTGACGGTGCGCGGACTGGGTGCAAGCGACGATGAGTCGTTCGCGCGCGATTTGGCCAATGTTCCGCTCGGCGCGGCGGTTGTGGGCCTCCTCGATCCCTACGATCACAAAGACCGGATCCAATCCATGGCCGATCACGGCGTCCTGGCGTTCGCGCTCGAGCGCATGCCGCGCATCACCCGAGCGCAGAGCATGGACGTCCTCAGCTCGATGTCCACCATCACCGGCTACCAGGCGGTGTTGCTGGCTGCACGGGCCTCGCCCCGCATGTTTCCCCTCATGATGACCGCCGCCGGCACGCTGGCTGCGGCCCGCGTGCTGGTCCTGGGGGCGGGTGTGGCCGGCTTGCAGGCCATCGCGACCGCACGGCGCCTCGGCGCCGTGGTTCAGGCCTACGACGTGCGCCCCGTCGTTCGCGAGCAGGTCGAGAGCCTGGGCGCCACGTTCATCTCGTTCGACGGGGAACATGCCAGCGAGACCGCGGGCGGCTACGCCATCGAGCAATCGGAAGCGTTCTATGCGCGTGAGCGAGAGCTGCTGGCCGACGCGCTGCGCGACGTGGACATTGCCATCACCACGGCGCTGGTGCTCGGACGCCGCGCCCCGACGCTCATCACGGCCGCCGGCGTGGCCGGCATGCGCCGGGGGTCCGTCATCGTCGACCTGGCCGCGGAGCGCGGGGGGAACTGCGAGCTCAGCGAGCCGGGTGAAACCGTGGTGCGTCACGGCGTTTCAATTGCGGCGCCGCTTGACCTGGCCTCGACGGCGCCCGTGCACGCGAGCCAGATGTACGCCCGCAACGTGTCGACGTTTCTGCGCCACATCGCAACGCCGGACGGACTCACGCTCGATACGCAGGACGAGATCTTTCGCGAAACCCTGGTGACTTCGACGGCGCTCGTCGCGGAAGAGTCGCCTGCCGATGCGGCCGCGGTGGCGGGAGCGTAGATGGAAGTCTTCATCCTCGCCCTCACGGTGTTCCTGCTCGCCGCGTTCATCGGGTTCGAAGTCATCACCAAGGTCCCGCCGACCCTCCACACGCCGCTCATGTCGGGCGCCAACGCAATCTCGGGAATTTCCATCGTCGGAGCGATCATCGCCGCCGGCGCGCAGCAGACGACGCTGGCCGCCGCGCTGGGCGTGGCGGCGCTGATCCTGGCCACCGTGAACGTGGTGGGCGGATTCCTTGTCACGCATCGCATGCTCTCGATGTTCCGGTCGCGGAAGAAGTAGCGCGTGCCTGAAGGCGTCGTCAACGGCGCGTATCTCGTCGCCGCGACGCTGTTCATCCTCGGCCTGCGCGGACTGGCAACCGTTCGCGGCGCCCGGCGCGGGAACGTCCTCAGCTCCCTGGGCATGCTCGTGGCCATCGTCGTGACCTTGCTCGACCACAAGATCATCGGATTCGAGCTCGTGGCCGTTGGATTGGGCGTCGGCGCGGCGCTGGGCATCGTTCTGGCATGGCGCGTGCACATGACCGCCATGCCCCAACTGGTGGCGGCATTCAATGGGTTCGGCGGCGGAGCCTCGGCGCTCGTCGCGGGGAGCGCCATCGCCTCCGGCACGGTGATGACGGCAGCGACGGAGCTTCAGACGGCGGCCGCGGGAGCGATCAGCGGGCTTGTCGGAGCGCTCACCTTCGCCGGGAGCGCCGTAGCCTGGGGCAAGCTGCAGGAGGTCCTGCGCTGGCAGCCGGGCAACACGTCGCTCCAGCACGGCATCAACGCGGTGTTGGCCGCCGGGACGCTGGCCCTGTTTGCCCTGGTCATCGTCGACGTCTCGCTGCAATGGCCGTTCTGGGCGCTCGTGGCCACCGCCGCCATCTTGGGACTTCGGCTCACCCTGCCCATCGGCGGCGCCGACATGCCGGTCGTCATCGCATTGCTCAACTCGGCCTCCGGCCTGGCGGCCGCGGCCACCGGCTTCGTGCTGAGCAACAACGTGCTGATCATCGGCGGGGCGCTGGTGGGCGCGTCGGGTTTCATCCTGACCACGCTCATGAGCCGCGCCATGAATCGATCCGTGCTCAGCGTGCTGTTCGGCACGCTCGGACCCGCCGAGGGTGGCCCCGGCGACGAGATCTACGAGGGCCGAATCAAGCGAACGAGCCCCGAGGAGACCGCCCTGCTGCTGCGCGATGCCCGCAGCGTCATGATCGTGCCCGGCTACGGCATGGCCGTGGCCCAGGCGCAGCACGCCGTGCGCGATCTGACGGCGGAGCTCGAGCGTCGCGGCGTGGACGTGAAGTACGCCATCCATCCCGTCGCCGGCCGCATGCCCGGCCACATGAACGTGCTGCTCGCCGAAGCCGACGTGCCCTACGAACAGCTCTTCGACCTGGAGCAACTGGTCGGGACCTTTGCGCAGACGGACGTGGCGCTGGTGATCGGCGCCAACGATGTCGTCAATCCGCTGGCGCGTGAAGACCCCACCAGCCCGATTTACGGCATGCCGATTCTCGACGTCGACAAGGCTCGCACCGTGGTCGTCATCAAGCGGAGCCTGAGCCCCGGATTCGCGGGGATTCCGAACTCGCTCTTCGCCGCGCCCAACACGGCCATGCTCTTCGGCGACGGCGAGGACGCGGTGCGAGACCTGATCGGCGAGCTGAAGGCGACCGGCTAGCGAAATCTAGCCGGTCGAAGCGGCAACACCCCAGAGTCGCGCGGTGCCGTCGAATGCGGCGCTGGCCACCAGGTCGCCGGCCGCGCTGAACTCAACGTTCACAATCGCGGCGCCGTGCCCCTCGTGGACGTGCAGCGGCTCACCCGAGGCCGTGTCCCACCAGCGCAGCGTGCCGCTGCGGTGTCCGGACACCAACAGCGCGGCAATGGGGCTGAACGCCACGGCCAACGTGCCGGATTCCGGGCTCTCGAGGCGCCGGATCGACGCGCCCTCCACGCCGTCCCACAGGATGACGGCGCCATCGTCGAGCGCTCCCGCAATCGGTCCGCCGTTGTCATGGATCGCCACCGCCCGCACGGGCACGCCGCCAGACGGCAACTGGACCGGCGTCAGGCTGGGAAGATCCCAGAGATTGACGAGGCCATCGATATCGGCGGTGACCAGTCGATCCCCCGTGGGGCCGAAGTGCAGCTGATCCACCAACGTCGTGTGGGCGGACAGCGACGTCACCAGGCTCCAAGTCTCGGTGTGCCACACCCGCACGATGCCATCGCTCCAGCCGGTTGCCAGCAGGCCGCCGTCCGGGCTGAACGCGGCGGCGCCAATGGTTGCCTGTGGCAGCGCCTCCGGCGCAAACCTGTCATCGGCCACGGCGCTGGAGGTGTCCCACAAGCGAAGCGGCGGTCCGTCCGCCGCGCCGCCGCTGACGAGCCGCGACCCGTCCGGGCTGAAAGCCAGCGCATGCGCCAATCCGGTGTGGTAGTCGATGGAACCGGCGGTGGACCCGCTTGGCAGCCCCACTAGCTCAATGGTTCCCGCGGGATGCGATGCGGCAAGGAGCGTTGCGTCGGCGCGCAACGCGACGCGGGTGGCGTCGCCATAGGCGCCGAGTCGATGCCGCAGCCGTCCGTCGGGCAGGCTCCACAGCGCAACCGCCAAATGCCGCACCGCACACGCCAGGGACGCACCGTCGGCGGTGACCGCCAGCGACCCGCGACTCACGGCGCCGGCCCGATCCTGCATGTCCTGGAGCACCGCGCCCGTGACCGCGTCCCATACGAGGACCCGCTCCGTGCCGTCCGCGGCCGCAATCCACGTTCCATCCGGGCCAAAGACCACGTCGTCCGCATCGAACCGCAGTCCGCTCAATGTGGTTTGGCGCGTCTGACTCGCCAGGCCCCAGACGCCGACCGATCCGCCGGCCTCGGCGGCGGCCAAGAGCGTGCCGGCGGAATTGAACGCGAGCGCGCGGATCGGCCGCGTGGCGTCGCCAAACGACGCCTCCGCCGTGCCTTGCCGCACGTCCCACATCGCAATGTTTCCATCGTCGCCGCCGGCGGCCAGCAGCGGCTGCGCCGGATGGAAAGCCACGGCACGGGCGTCCGCCGCCGGCGGCGCCAGTTGCTGCACCAAGGCGCCATCGCTTCCCTGCCACAGGCCGACCGACCCCGCGGCCTCGGTGGCGGCGACGGCGGCGCCGGTCTCGTCGATCACCACACTGGTGACCTCGGAGTCGAGCCCCGACGACCACCGACGCATGCCCGTGGAAGCGTCCCAGGCGCCGAGCGTGCCGTCGGCATGGCCGCTGATCAGGGTTCCGCCGCGGGCGGCCAACGCCGTGACCGCGGAACCGGGCGCATCGTCGGCGCCGGTCGACCAGCGCTGAAGCTCGCGGCCCGATTCGACATCGAAGACGCTAACCAGGCCAATGCTGGATCCAACAGCAATCTCCCCTGCCGGCAGCGCCGCCACCGCCTGGGCCTTGCCCAGTCCGACGCGATGGAGCAGGGCCAGGCGGGCCAGGTTGTCCGTGCGTATCGGTTCGAGGACGCCGGGAAGAGCCTGACTCTCGCGATCGAGCGGGAACCGTCCACCGGCATCCACCACCGTCACTCCGGCGGGATCCGGCGTAGGTGGGGCCGCCGTCGGCTCCGGCGTCGCTTGCGGGGTAGCCGTGGGCGTGACGGTCGGCGACGTCGGCGGCTCCACCGGGATCTGCGGGACCACCTCACGGATGACGGTTCGCGTGACGGGAACCTCACGCACCACGTCGCGCGTCACGACTCGATCCACCGTGACCACCTTGACCACTTCCTGCGGCAGCAGGCGCTCCACCTGCACCACCGGCTGCCGGCGGCCCGCGAGCACGCCGATGGCGGCGGCCCCGGCAGCGACGGCGGCTCCGCCCAGTGCGGTTGTGGAAATCGCCAGAAGCAATTGACGGCGCGAAACCGCGCCTCCGGACGCCTCCCGCCGGCGCGGTCCGGCACGAAACCGGTCGCTTGCAGGCGCCGGCGCCGCCGCGACGAGCGCGCGCTCCGTGGCCTGAATATCCTCAATCCGCGCGCGCACCTCGTCGGCCGACGGGGGCCGGGCGTCGGGGTCCTTGGCCAAAAGGTGGAGCATCAACTGCTCGACGACCGGCGGCACATCGTCCCGGTGCGACGCCAGCGGCGGCACGGACGCCCGCCGATGCAGATCGAGCACTGCCAGCGGCGTGTCGGCCCGGAACGGCGGCACGCCGGCCAGCACCTCGAACAACACGGTGCCCAGCGAGTAGAGGTCGGCCTGGGCCGTTGCACGGCGTCCAGCGGCGCGCTCGGGCGCGATGTAGGCCGTCGCTCCCGACGGGTCGAGCTCATGCTGCGGGGCCGTGCCGGCGTCGAGGATCTTGACCCGGCCGTGCTCGAGCTTGACGTTCTCGGGCGTCAGATTGCGATGGGATAGCCGCTGGGCGTGCATGGCCGCGAGGCCAGCCGCAATTCCCTTGGTTATGTCAAGCGCTTCGGTCACGCTCACCGGGCCGCGAGCTTCCAGGTATTGCCGCAGCGTCAGACCGCCGGCCAGCTCCATGACGACGCACCAGCGACCGTCGACTTCTTCGGCGCGGTGGACCTGCGCCACGCAGGGATGCTCGATGCGCCGGGCAAGCTCGACCTCGCGTACAAGCTGGGCCATCAGTTCCCGACGCTGCGCGAGATGCTCGTGGATGACGAGCACCGCCACGTCGCCGTCGCCGTCGGAACGAGCGGCGCGATACACCGTGCCGCGTGGGCCGGCGCCAATGCTGACACCGCGCTCGAGGCCCTCGAGCGGCGGCCAGGCGTCAATCACGCCAGTGCCAGGCGCGTTGGCATTGCGGGGTCACAAGTTCCGATTGTAAAGGCGGCATCACCAGCCGCCACGAAATTGCGTGCGCTAGGAAAGCCGCCGGTAC
>DAOUKN010000023.1:0-5256 GCA_034421255.1 Chloroflexota bacterium
GATCCCAGGCATTGGTCACATCGCGCCATGCCTCCTGAGTCGTCGGTGCGCATCGCCCCGTCCATCCTGGCGGCGGATTTCGGCCATTTGGGTCAAGAAATCCAGGCCGTTGACGCGGGCGGCGCCGACTGGATTCACATTGACGTGATGGACGGCGCGTTCGTGCCGAGCATCTCGTTCGGCACGCCCGCGGTCGTCGCCGCGCGGTCCGCGTCGGAGCTGCCGCTGGACGTGCATCTGATGATCGAGCCGGTCGAGCCGCACATCGAGGACTTCGCCGCCGCGGGCGCCGACGCCATCACAATCCACGTCGAGGCCGCGGCGAACCCTGCCGCCACGCTGCGTCAAATCCGCGAGCTTGGGTTGCGTGCCGGGCTCACGCTGCGGCCGGGAACGCCCGAGTCATTGCTGTGGCCCTATCTAGACGCCCTCGACATCGTGTTGGTGATGAGCGTCGAGCCTGGGGCCGGCGGGCAAGCGTTCATGCCCGAGATGCTCGACCGCATCGCCTCGCTTGCCGAACGCATCGAATCTCAGCCGTCGAAGATCGACCTGGTCGTCGACGGCGGCATCAACGCCGAGACTGCTTCGAGCGTCGTCCAAGCGGGCGGGAATGTTCTGGTCGCCGGCACGTCGGTGTTCGGCCATCCGGACGGGCCGGCCGCTGGGGTGCGGGCGCTCAGGCGCGCGCTGGGCTAGTCCCCTTTGTCGAGCGTCCGAATGCAGCCGGTGCAGATGCTCATGCGCTGGTAGCGCCCATCGACAAACACGCGCTTGCGCTGCACATTGACTCGCCAGCGGCGCGGCTTCTTGGTGGCTTTCCGTTCCCAACGCCCGGAAGCCTTATGCCGAATGTGATGGCCAAACTGCGTCCGCGTGTCGCAGACCTGACAAGTCGCCACCGGTCCCACCAATTCCTTGCGTTGACGGAGAATTCAAGGCGTTCCTAAGATCGCCCGCAACAGGCTAGCACGGGAAACGAGCAAAACAGTGGCGCCATCTGACGAGAATGGGGCGGACGCCGCGCCACCTGACGTTGTATCCGGGACCGCCTTCCAGCGGGCCATGGCGGCGAGCCTGGAATGGCTCGAGGCGAACTCGACCCGCATCGACCGGCTCAACGTCTTCCCCGTGCCGGACGGTGACACCGGCACCAACATGGTGCTGACGATGCGGGCGGCGGTGGAACAGGCCGCTCGGTTGGAGTCGCCCACGATCGCCGAAGTTGGCCGCGGCCTGGCTCGCGGGGCCCTGCTCGGCGCTCGCGGGAACTCCGGAGTGATCCTCTCGCAAATCCTGCGTGGAATGAGCGAGGGTCTGGCGAAGTTTTCGCAGTGCAGTCCGGCCGAACTCGCCCAGGGAATCAAGCACGCGTCGCGCGCCGCCGACGAGGCGGTGACGAATCCCGTCGAGGGCACCATCCTCACCGTGGCGCGGGACGCGGCAAAGGCGGCCGTGTCCAACACCGTGGACACGTTGGAGGAGCTGGGGACGACCGTCGTGGACGCGGCGCGCACCTCGGTTCGACGGACGCCCGAGCAGCTGGCCGTGCTCAAGGAAGCCGGCGTCGTCGATGCGGGCGGCCGGGGGCTGCTCGTGATCTACGAGGGATTGCTGCGCAATCTGCGCGGACTCCCGCCTCCGGAACTCATCACCGAGGATCGCGGGGCGGAAACCTTCTCGCAGTTCGCCGTCGCCCATGGCGCCGACGAGCACGGCTATTGCACGGAGTTCGTGATCCTGGGCACGGACATGGATCCCGACGTGGTTCGCGAAACGATGGGCGAATACGGGGGCTCGTTGCTCGTGGTGGGCGACCCCACCCTCATTCGCGTGCATCTGCATACCGAGACTCCGGGCGACGTGCTGACTGCGGCGATGACCTACGGCCCGTTGGACGCCGTCAAGGCCGAGAACATGGATATGCAACAGGCCGAGAGCTTTGCCACGGCCGCCACGGAAGCGTCGGCGGCAACCGTCGCGCGCGTCCCGGTTGTCGCGACAGCCACGGGGGACGGCCTTACAGAAGTCTTCGAGAGCCTCGGCGCCACCGTGGTCGAGGGCGGGGCCAGCATGAATCCGAGCGCGGGCGACATCCTGCAGGCCGTCGATGGCCTCGACGGCGACTGGGCGGTGGTCTTGCCCAACAACAAGAACATCGTGATGGCCGCGCGCCAGGCGGCCGAGCAGTCCGACAAGGACGTGCGAGTGGTCGGCACGCGGACGGTGCCCGAGGGAGTGGCCGCGATGGTGGCGTTCAACGCCACGGCCGCGGCGGATGTGAACGAACGCATGATGGAGTCGGCGGCGGGCGACATCACCACGCTTGAGATCACTCAGGCCGTGCGCGATGCAATCATCGGCGGCTTGAACATCAAGCAGGGGGACTACCTCGGCCTCCAGGACGACGACTTGGTCACGACCGGGCAGGCCCCCAATGACTTGGTCAAACAGATGCTCGAGGGGCTGGCCGACGACGAGCCGGAACTCGCCACCATCTACTACGGCAGCCAGGTTTCGGCGGACACCGTCGAGCAGCTGAGCGATGACCTCCAGGCGGGCTTTCCGGACCTGGAGGTTGAAGTGATCGCGGGCGGCCAGGAGCTTTACGACTACGTCATCTCGGTCGAGTAGCGCGTGAGTGGCGCCGGCGCGCCGACCGCGCAGGGGATGGTCGAGCGGATTGCGGAAATCCTGCGCGCGGAGCAGCGCTCCGGGCACCGGGACACTGCCGCGACCGAAGGGCTCTCGCGCTTGCTCGAGCGAGACCTCGGTGACCTGTCACCGGACGTTGCCGCCGCCCTGCGACGCCTCTCGAAATACTCATCGCTGAAGCCCGCCACGCGGCAGCACTTGATCGAAACCGTGCTGCCGCTGCTGACCGCGGACGTCGCGCCGAAACCAAGGGGCAGCCTGGACGATCCGGTCACCGAGCTGTGGGGCATCGGGGCCACGGCGGGCAAGCGGCTGCGCAGCCTGGGGATCTCAACGGTCGGCGAGTTGCTGCGACATGCCCCGCATCGCTACATCGACCACAGCGCCACGGTTTCCATCGCCGACGTCAATGCTGGAGAAGACGTGACGCTGGTCGGGTCGATCGTGGACATCGCCTCGCGACGCGCGCGGACCCGACGCCTCAGCATCACCGAGGCGGTCTTGCAGGACGAGTCCGGCCAGATTACTGCCGTCTGGTTCAACCAGCCGTATCTCGCCAATACGCTGTCCGGGCGGCCCAACGTGGCGCTTGCCGGTCGCGTGGAGTACGGCCGGCACGGTCTGCAACTGACGAGCCCGGAATACGAGCTGGACGCCGCGGAGCGGCTCCACGCCGGCCGTTTGGTTCCCGTCTACCCGCTAACCGCGGGCGTCACGCAGCGCCAGCTGCGGCGGTGGGTGTCCGCGGCCGTGGATTCACATGCGCACCTCCTGGAGGATCCCTTGCCTGAGGGTCTGCGGGAGCGCGGCAACCTGCCCGCATTGGCGGACGCGGTCGTGATGATGCACCGCCCGGAGTCGGCAGCGAGCGCCGAGGCCGCAATGGCGCGACTGGCGTTCGACGAGCTGCTGGTCTACCAGCTGGCGATCCTCACGCACCGTGGGCGCTGGCGTGACGCTCAGCCCGGGCGACCGATTGCGTTCGACCGCGACGCGATGGCGGACTTCGGCGCCAGACTGCCGTTCAAGCTCACGGACGATCAGCGCGCGGCGCTGGCAGCGGTTCTCACCGATCTGCGCCGCGACACCCCCATGAGTCGGCTCGTGCAGGGCGACGTGGGCTCAGGCAAGACCGCCGTGGCCGCCGGCGCGCTGTTCGCGGTATGCCGTGCCGGCTGGCAGGGCGCCATGATGGCGCCGACCGAGGTGCTGGCCGAGCAGCATACGCAGACGCTTGCCGACCTGCTGGGGCCACTGGGTGTGCGCGTGGAGCGCATCAGCGGCGGCGTTCCGGCGGCGACCAAGCGCCGGTTATGGCGCGAGGTGGCCGCTGGCGAGATCGGCGTGGTCGTGGGCACGCAGGCGCTCATTCAGCAGAGCGCGCGATTCGCTCACCTGAACCTCGCCGTCGTGGACGAGCAGCATCGCTTTGGCGTGCAGCAGCGCGGGGAGATTCGGGCCAAGGGTTACAACCCGCATCTGCTGGCCATGACCGCGACCCCGATTCCGCGCACCCTGGCGCTGACCTTCTACGGCGACCTGGATGTCACGTCGATCCGCGAGATGCCGAGCGGGCGACGCCCGGTGCGCACCGCCTGGGTGCCGCCGGCGCGCCGGGCCGACGCCTACGCCTTCGTGCGTCAGCAGGTGGAAGCCGGTGGACAGGCATTCGTGATCTGTCCGCTGATCCAGGAGTCGGAGTCGCTTCAGGTTCGATCGGCCAAGGACGAGTTCGAGCGTCTCACCACGCAGGTCTATCCAGATCTCGCGCACGCCATCGGACTCTTGCACGGGCGCCTGAGCGCCAAGGCCAAGGACGCGGTGATGCGGGCCTTTCGGGATGGCGAGGTGAAGATCCTCGTCGGCACCTCGGTGGTGGAGGTGGGCATCGACGTCCCGCAGGCCAACGTGATCATGATCGAAGGCGCCGAGCGCTTTGGGCTGTCGCAGCTGCACCAGTTGCGCGGGCGCGTCGGTCGCGGCGGTCAGCAGAGCCATTGCCTCCTGCTGAGCGACACCACGGACGCCACGGAGAATGCCCGCCTGCGCATCCTCCAGAACGTTCACGACGGATTCGAGCTCGCGGAGCGCGACCTCGAGCTGCGCGGCCCCGGAGATATCTTGGGCACGCGTCAGCACGGGTTGACCAGCTTTCAGTTTGCGAGCGTGAGCGACATGGAGATGATCTGGCGGACCCGCGAGGATGCCGAAGTCATCATCCAGGCCGACCCGGAGCTTGAGCGCCCGGAGCACGCCCGGCTCGTGGCTGCCGTTCAGTCCATGCTCCAGGAGAGCGAATGGAGCTAGGTGTCCAGCCCATCGGCTCCCGCGGCCAAACCTGAGTGGCATCCAGGGGTCGCGGGCTCCGGGTTGTAGCCGGTGAGTTGCGCGGGCGCGGCATCCAGGTCGCGCCGGGCACGCGTCCCACGATCGATCGCCTCCGGGCCGCCATTTTCGATTCGCTGGGCGCTCCACCGCCGGCGCGGGTGCTGGATTGCTATGCGGGCTCCGGCGCGTTCGGGATCGAGGCGTTCAGCCGCGGCGCCGAGCGCGTGCGCTTTATCGAACGAGATTCCCGGGCGTGCGGGGTGATTCGCGCCA
>DAOUKN010000024.1:0-6704 GCA_034421255.1 Chloroflexota bacterium
ACCTCGGCCAGCGACGCGGCGACATCGAGGGCGGCGATGGCCGCCGACGATTCGAGCATGGCGGGCGCCCATCCGGCGAGACGCTCCACCACCTCCTCGAACAGAAGGGCTTCGAGGGCTTCGATCTGCTCCTGGGCGTTGAGGACCTCCGCCTCTCGCTCCTTGAGCTCCGGGACCACGTAGCGCTCCGCGTTGGCCAGCGTCTGGCGGCGCTCGTAGTGGTCCGGCACGCGATCCGCGTAGGCGCGGCCCAGCTCGATGTAGTAGCCGAACACGCGGTTGTAGCGAACCTTGAGCGACCTGATCCCCAGGCGTTCGCGTTCTTGCGTCTCGAGGGCGGCGATCCACGCCTTGGCCGAACCGGCGCCGGCTGCCAGCCGGTCCAACTCGTCGCTGTAGCCGGCGCGAATGGTGCGCTCGCCGTCGTCAATGGCTCGCGCAATCAGGGCTTGGGCCTCGTCGCAGGTGTCGATGCGGGCGCAAAGGTGATCGAGCGCCCTGCCTGCCCCGCCAAGCGTTCGGCGAACGGTTTCAAGGCCGTCGAGCGCGGTGGCCACGCGGCGGACGTCGTTGACGTTTGCCGTGCGCCGCAGCACGCGGTTGGCCAGCCGCTCGAGATCACCGACGGACCTCAGCGCGTCGCGCAGCTCGGCCCGGCGTTCGGCGTCGTCGACGAGCGCATCGACAAGATCCAGGCGCCGCTCGATGACCTCGCGCTCGAGCGACGGACGGGCGACGTGCCGACGCAATCGCCGGGCGCCCATCGGCGTGCGGGTGCGGTCGAGCACGCCCAGCACGCTGTGGTCGCGGCGCGCGGCGCGCCCCCCGGATTCAAGCTCCAGGTTCGACCGTGTGGCGGGATCGAGCTCTATGTAGGTCCCCACGCCGTAGACGTGTAGGCCGGTCAGCACGTGCAGCGCGTTGGCGTCCGTCTCGGTGACGTAGGCGAGCAGCGCCCCGGCGGCGCGCGACGCGTGCGGACGGTCGGTGAGACCCAGTCCGTCAAGGTCCTGGACCGTGAAGTGGCGGCGCAGCGCCTCCTCCGCCGAGGCGGGATCGGCCATCCATTCGGCGCCGGTCACGGCGCCCGACAGATCGACGTCACCGAAGGCCAGCGTCTCGCGCGGCGCTACCCGGCTGAGCTCGGGACCGAGTTGACCGGCATGCAGCTCGGTGGCGGCGAACTCGCCGGTCGTCACGTCGGCGTAGGCGAACCCGGCGCGGTCGCCGTCTGGGACGACGGCCGCCAGGTAGTTGTTGGCCTGCGGCCGCAGCATGTCCTCGTCGACGACCGTGCCCGGCGTGATCACCCGGGTGACCGCGCGGTCCACCAGGCCATTGCCGGCGGCGGTTACCTGGTCGCACACCGCCACGCGATGCCCGGCCTCGACCAGCTTGGCGATATAGCCGGCCACGGCATGGTGGGGCACGCCGCACATGGGCGAACGGCCGCTGCGACCGAACTCGCGCGAGGTCAACACGATCTGCAGCTCTTCGGCGGCGAGCTCGGCATCGCGGTCGAACAACTCGTAGAAGTCGCCGAGGCGGAAGAACAGGAGCGCTTCTGGGTGTTGACGTTTTATGTCAAGGTATTGGCGCCGCAACGGTGTCAGCGTCGTCGTGCTCACGCCGCCACGCCCCAGCCTCCCCTGCGACCGCGCCAGTTCAGGCCGTACAAAAGCCGAACTGTTACGTGATGGTACTACCCACGCCCGGAAGGCCGTGTTTTCAGTCCCACGGCGGCGTACGCTGCCCTGGTCGTGGCCGGAGATTGTGCCGCGGCATGCCGCCGGGAGAGGTCTGTGGCGGAGCTGTTGGTGCTGGGCGCCGCACTCTCGTGGGCGGTGAGCATAGTGGTGCTGCGTCCGCTCACCGCGCGACACGGGGCGCTGCCGATCACCGCCGTGCGCGCCATGGCCCCGGCCGTGGCGTTCGCGCTCATCGTCACGATCGGCGGCCGCTGGGGCGAGGCGGTGTCCATGCCGCTGGTGAATCTGTTGGCCATCCTGGTGGCGGTGGTTGTTGGGATCGGTGGCGGCGAAGTGCTCATCGTGCGCGCCGTGCCGCGGATTGGGGTCTCGCGGGCCTACGCGCTGGCATCGACCTATCCGTTGTTCACGGCCCTGATCGCCGTCACGCTGCTGGGCGAGACGCTCACCGTGGTGGCCGCCGCGGGCGGCGTGCTCACCGTGGCCGGCGGGCTGCTGCTCGCCATCGAGCCGGCGGCGCGGTCCGGCGCGGCGGCCCCGGGACCATGGCGATTGCGCACCTCGGTGGGCGCCCTGCTCGCGCTGCTCGCGTCGCTGTTGTTCGCGCTCGACTTGAATGCGCTCAGGCTCGCCCTCGAAGGCTTGCCGCCGGAGATCGTCAACGCGGTGCGGATGCCGCTGGCCGCGCTGGGGTTGAACCTGGCCGCGCTGGCGTCCGGCGGGCGTTGGGCGCCTGTGAGCCTGGGGCGCCGTGACAGCCTGATCGCGCTGGCTAGCGGCCTGCTGGCCCTGACGGTGGGCGGCTATATGTTCCTCTCGGGCATTCAAGCCATCGGGGCGGCGCGCGGTGGCGCGCTCACTGCCACGGCGCCCGTGTTCGTGCTCTTGCTGAGCAGCGTGATCCTGCGCGAGCGACCCGGACGCTTCGCCATTGTCGGCGTGCTGGTCAGCGCCGGCGGGGTGGTCCTGCTGACCGTCGGTTAGCCGTCGACGTCGAGCAGCACCTTGCCGCAGTCGCCCGAGAGCACCAGCTGCATGGCGTCCTCGAAGTCGTGCAGCGGAAACGTGTGGGTGACCAGCGGCTCCAGCAGGTCGCCGTGGATCTGCAGAAAGGCCTCGGTGCGATACCAGGTGTCCCAGATCAGCCGTCCGGTGACGCCGTAGGCTTCCAGGCCCTTGAACATGAACTCCTCGGCCAGGTCAATGACGATGGGCTTGGGCGGAATGCCCAGGAACACGATCTTGCCGGCGTTGGCCGAGACGCGCAGGGCCTGCCGCAGGGCGGTGGGGTGTCCCGACATTTCCAAGCTCACGGTCGGTCGTTCGCCGAGAGCGTCGACGATGTCCTGCTCGATGGTCGGGCTCGCGGCGTCCAGGGTTCGGTGGGCGCCCATCTGCTCGGCCAACGAGCGGCGATAGGCTGAAACATCCGTGGCCACGATCGGGTAGGCCCCGGCCGTGTAGGCCACGGCGATGGCCATGAGGCCCATCGGACCGCACCCATAGACCGCCACCGGCTGACCGGATACGTCGTAGCGCATGGTGGCGTGCACCGCGTTGCCCAGCGGCTCGAAGAGCACCGCCCGCTCCAAGGGAATCGTCGGCGGCACGCGCCAGGCGACTCTGGCGGGCACGACGGCATAGTCCGCGAATCCACCCGAGATGTCGATGCCGAGAATGCGCAGGTTCTCGCATACGTGGGCGTTGCCGGTGCGGCAGGGGCGGCATGTGCCGTCGAAGACATGGCTCTCGATGGCCACGATGTCGCCGGGGGCGAATCCCTGCACCTGGGATCCCAGTTCCGCCACCTCGCCGACCAGCTCATGCCCCAGCGTGAACGGCGTGGGGTAGTTGCCCGCGGCCCACTCGTCCCAGAGGTACAGATGCTTGTCCGAGCCGCAGATGCCGCTGCGCCGCACCTTGATCAGCAGCTCATCGGCGGCCGGTTGCGGCCGCGGCAGATCGGCCAGCTCGACGCCGCGGGTGGGCGCGGCCTTGCGGACGGCAAGCATCGACGTCATGGAATTCCTACTCTGAATGGCCCGAGGCTCTAGTCGGACGACTCGCCGTTCGCGGCGAACTCGGCCTCCAGCTTGCGGATCTCGTCGGTCAGCACGGGCAGCATGTCGGTCTCGTCCACGGTGCGCAGGATCTCGCCCTTGCGGAAGATCACGCCGCGCCCCTTGCCGCCGGCAATGCCGATGTCCGCGTCCATGGCCTCGCCGGGGCCATTGACGACGCAGCCCATCACGGCGACCTTGAGCGGCTCCTTGATGGTTCCCATTACCTCTTCGACCGAGTCGGAGAGGCCGAAGAGGTCGATCTCGCAGCGCCCGCAGGACGGGCAGGAGACCATCGTGGGGCCGGCTTCCTTGAGGCCCAGCACTTTGAGGATCTCGTTGGCGACGAAGACTTCCTCGACGGGATCGGTCGTCAGCGACACGCGCATGGTGTCGCCGTAGCCGTCATACAGCAGGCTTCCCAGCCCGACGGCCGAGCGAATGATGCCGGTGCGCGGCGGACCCGACTCCGTGATTCCGATGTGGAACGGATACATGGTCTGCTGGGCGATGGCCTTATAGGCCTCGACGGTCACCTCGACCTCGAACGACTTGAGCGAGATCTTGATCTGATCGAAATTCAAGTCTTCGAGGATTTTCACGTGCTCGAGCGCGTCCTCGACCATTGCTTCGACGAGCTCCTGGCCTTCGGGGCGACGGTCGATCTTCTTCGACCAGGCTTCCTGGATCGAGCCGGCGTTGACCCCGATTCGAATCGGGATCTCACGCTCCTTGCAGGCACGAACCACGGCCTCGACCTTCTCGCGCCCACCGATGTTGCCGGGATTGATGCGCAGGCAGTCCATGCCGGCTTCGGCGGCCATGAGCGCCAGCCGGTGATCGAAGTGAATGTCGGCCACAAGCGGCGCGTCGGTGCCGGCGCGAATTTCGGGAAGCGCCTCGGCGGCGTACTTGTCGGGCACGGCCACGCGCACGATGTCGCAGCCGGCCTCGACGAGCGCATGGATCTGGGCGAGCGTGGCGACGACGTCCTTCGTGTCGGTGATCGTCATCGATTGGACGCTGATCGGCGCCCCGCCGCCGATCTCCACGTCGCGGACTTTGATGGGGAATGATCCTCGGCGTCGAATCACCGCAGCTTCACCTCACCCTGCACGAACCTGGGTCGCCCCGAGCGTAGCCTGTTATCGGGATGGACTCCAGCAATCCGCGGGACTAGAACCCCGCCAAGCGTTGCACGTCGCTGACCGTCACGACCACCGCCAGCGCCATGAGCAGCATGATGCCCACGAAGTGGAAGGCGGCCTCGCGGCGAGGATTCAGCCGCCGGCCGGTGAGCCACTCGAAGCCCACGAACACCAGCCGGCCACCGTCCAGACCCGGCCACGGAAAGAGGTTGATCAGCCCGATCTGCGCCGACAGGACCGCCCCGAGGAAGAGCACCCGTTCCAGGCCGAGGCGCGCCGCCTGGTCGACGACGGCGGCGATGCCCACGGGGCCGGCGACCTGCACCGGACCGCCGCCGATCCATTCGCCCAGCGCCAGCGGTACCAGGGCGAGCGACTCGACGGTGCGCGCCACGCCGCGCGCCGCCGCGATGTGGATTGGGGCGGACTCGCGCACGGGACCGATGCGGATGCCGAGGGGGCCCTCGCCCGGCGGCGGTTCGACACGCGGCACGGCGCGCAGAGTGACGGTGCCCGCCTCGCGTCGAATCTCGAAGGTGACCAGTTGTCCGGCCGCGCCGTCCAGGGCACGGATCAGGTCGCTCACGCTGGCGACGGCGGCGCCGTCGACCGCGAGGATGCGGTCGTCGGCCAGCAGGCCCGCGCTCTGCGCCGGCGAGCCCTCGGCGACCTCCACGATGCGCGCTCCAACCTCGTCGGCGATCAGTGATCCGAGCATGAAGAGGACCGGCGCGAGCAGGAAGTTCATCAGCGGACCGGCCACCAGGATCACCGCGCGCTGCCAGGGCGTGCGTCGGGCAAATCCCTGAGGCGAGTCAAAGTCGCCGGACTCGCCGGCCAGGCGCACGTAGCCGCCCAGCGGCACGGCGTTGATGGCGAAGCGTGTACCGCCCAGATGAATGGATGCCCCGGCTGAATCGAACGCTGCCTGCGGGCCCCGGCGCAGCTCCGCCTGAAGCTCGCCCTGGCGCAGCCGCGCGGCGATGGCCGTTCCCGTTTCGGGGTCGACGCGGACCACCGGCAGCGCCAGCGAATCGGCGCCTGAGAGGTGCGCGGTCAGCTCCGGCGGCACGGCCAGGATGGCGCCGACCGCGCCTTCGGCCTGGGCCGCGCGCAATTCGGCGCGCGTCGGCGGTTCGACGTCCTTGTACAGCAGGACGCGGTTCCGCAGGCCGGGGTCGTCCGGGTCGGACGCGCCCACCAGCCGCACCGCGCCGTCGACTTGGGAC
Organism: Chloroflexota bacterium; assembly: GCA_034421255.1. Lineage (GTDB taxonomy): Bacteria > Chloroflexota > UBA11872 > UBA11872 > UBA11872 > JAJECS01. The sequence goes on from DAOUKN010000024.1 coordinate 6,147, forward strand.
GCGGCGTCTTGCGCCAGCGGCTCCGCCGGAACGGCGTCGTCGCCGCGCAGCCGCGACCACAGACGCGGAGGAAGGCCGATGGCAAAGGTATGGACCGCGACGCCAAAGCGGCGCGCGAAGGCGTAGTGCCCCAGCTCGTGCACGAACACAATCAGTGACAGCAGCGCCAGGAAAATCGGGATCACGACCAGCATGCTGGCCCCGGAATCCAGTAGGGCTTCGATCGGATTCACGACGCGGCTGCGAGGCTCCGGCGAACGTGCTCGAGGCCCTCCCGATGGGCGTCCAGGGCCGTGTCGAGTGAATCCAGGGGCCGCACGGGCGTCGCCGCCATGGCGTCGAGCACCGCGTCCACCATCTCCCCGAAGCGCAGGTCGCCGCGCAGGAAGATCTCGACCGCGGCGTCATCGGCCCCGCACAGGATGGCCGGGGCGGTGCCGCCCGCCTGCCCGGCGTCCATGGCCGCGCGCAACAGGGGGAAGCGCTCCAGGTCCGGCGTCTCGAACCGCAACTGTTGGAGATTGTCCAGGGAAAGGCTCGAATGGGCAGCGTTCAGTC
>DAOUKN010000025.1:0-10009 GCA_034421255.1 Chloroflexota bacterium
CGTCGATGCGGCATGCCCCATCACCTCCACCCACGACGGCACGCTGACCTGCAGCACCGCCGCCACACAACAGCACCCACTTTATGAAACAGGCTCCATGCGTCGCCCCTACCTCATCTACGCAACCGCCTCGTACGGAAGGGGGACTCAGCTCGGCAGGCGCTCGGTGAACTCGATGACGTTGTGCTCGGGGTCCTTGGCGTAGACCACGCGCTTCCAGGTGTCCGGCCAGTCCTGCGGCGATCCCCAGTAGTCCAGGCCCAGGCCCTCCAGGGCGGCGAGGATCGGGTCCTGGTCGTGGACGATGAAGTGGATGTGGTTCATGCCGTGGCCGTTGGGACCCTTGGGCACGACGGCCGACGGGTGATTCGGATACTTGATCAATTCGACGCCGTTGGGATGTTCCGGCGTGCCCAGGATCACGGCCTGCAAGACAACCCCGGTCAGGCCGGTGATGCCGTCGATGAACGGACCCTCGCGGACGACGCGGCGGGTCTCCTGCAATCCCAAGATCTCGCCGTAGAACCGCTCCATGAGCGGCAGATCGCGCACGACGACTCCCGTATGCCCTATCGTGATTGCCACAGCGTTCCTCCTGCGCCCGTCTGCCGCCATTGTGGCGCACGCGGGCGGGATTGGCTTGCCTGATGGCCCTGTCGCGCGTGCACTTGCAGCTTGCCGTCGAGGCGGCGGACCGCCTGAGCGGCCGGCTGCGCGCCGTGATCGACGGCCACTTCGGTCACTACTGCGTGGGGGCCGTGGCCCCCGATGCGCGCGAACGCAACACCGCCGGACGCGCGAGCACCCATTTCTTCGAGTTTCGCGAGCCCGCCACCTGGGGACGAGCCACGGCGGGGCTGTTCGACGCCCGGCCCGACCTGGCGCGCCCCGACAACGTGTCCGGCGGCCAGGCGGCCTACGTGGCGGGGTATCTGACGCATCTGGCCGTGGATGAGGTGTTCGTGCTCTTCTGCGGGGAGCATGCCCGGCGCGCGGATCGGGCCGCGACCGTGGGACTCACCTACACCCTGGAGCGTGACTGGGACGATCGGTCGGGGGCGCTGGCGCGAGCCGCGGCGGTTGTGCACCCGTTCGATTCCGGGGGCATCGACCACATGGTCCATGCCGGACGACTGGCGGAGCTCACGAACTGGGCTCAGTCTTTGGCGCGGGCGACGAGCCCCGCGGACATCGTGCGGGTGTTTGCCCGCGCCGATGGTCGCTCGGACGACTTGGCCGAGGCCGAGCGCATCGCCGCCGAGCGCCTGGCCACCGGGCGGTCGTTGTTCGGCGACGACATCGCGGAGCGCTTTGCGGCACGCGCCGCGAAAGAGATCGACCGGCGCCTAGCGGCCTACGAGCGCGGCGACGGGGCGCGCTACGATTCGCCATCCCTGCGGGCCGGTTTCGAGACCGCGCCGCCAGCCGCATCCGGAGATTCCCGTGCATGACGTCGTGATCCGCAACGCGAGCATCGTCGACGGCACGGGCGCGCCCGGCTACCGCGGCAGCGTTGCCATCGACGGCACGCGCATCACGGCCGTGGGGCTGGTGACGGATCGAGGCGCGCGGGAAATCGAGGCCGACGGCCGCGTGGTCTGCCCGGGATTCATCGACGTGCACACGCAGTCGGACCTGATGCTGTTGGCCGAGCCGGCGCACGAGCCCAAGGTCCGCCAGGGCGTCACGACGGACCTGCTGGGCCTGGACGGGATCGGCTACGCGCCCCTGGCCGACGAGTTGCAGCCGTCGTTTCGCGACTACTTTGCCGCCCTCAACGGCGACCCGCCCATCAGCCACGACTGGTCCACCGTCGCCGGCTGGCTGGACACGTTCGAGGGCGCGGCGGCCTGCAACGCGGCCCATCACGTGCCGCATGGCTGCGTGCGGGCAGCGCTGGTCGGATGGGAAGACCGCCGCGCGACGCCCGAGGAGCTGCGGGCGATGCAGCAGATCACGCACGAGGCGTTCCAGGACGGAGCGATTGCGCTCTCGACCGGCCTCGATTACAAGCCGTGCGCCTTTGCGGACACCGATGAACTCGTGGCCCTGAGCGAGGTCGCCGCCGAGTACGGCGCGCCGTACGTGCCGCACATGCGCTACATCCTGGGTATGCGCGACGCCATTCGCGAGACCATGGCCATCGGTCGTCGGGCCGGATGCCCGGTCCACATCTCGCATTACATCAGCAGCGGTCAGCGCTGGTGGGAGAACCTGGACGAGGCGGACCGTGGCATTCGGGCGGGCGTGTCGCTGTCGTTCGACACCTACGCCTATCCCGCGGGCAGCTCGCTGCTGCACTTCTCGTTCCCCGACTGGGCGCTCGAGGGCGGACCGCACGAAATGCTGCGCCGCCTGGAGGACGCGGACATGCGGGCGCGGATTGCCACGGAGATGGCGAACCGCGCCGGAGACAACGCGCTGGAAGTCGACCGGGCGCTGCTGTCGAGCATGCCGGCCGGTCCCAACCGCCACCTGGAAGGGCGCATGCTGGGCGAAGTCGCCGACGAGCGGGACCTGGAGCCGCATGCGTTCCTGGTGGATCTGGTGCGGGAGGAGCGCGGGCGCGCCGCGTCGGTGTTCTTCAACGATCAGACGGACGACGACTTCGCCCAGATCATGCGCCATCCGAGCCACATGGTGGGCAGCGACGCTATCTTGCTGGGCGACGCGCCGCACCCGCGTACCTACGGCACCTACCCGCGCTTCCTGGGTCGCTGGGCGCGCGAGCTTGGCATCGTATCGCTCGAAGCTATGGTGCGGCGCATGACCGGCATGCCGGCGGCGCGCTTTGGTCTGGTGGACCGCGGAATCCTTGCCCCCGGCATGGCGGCCGACGTGGTGGTGTTCGATGCGGATACCGTCATCGACAACGCCACCTTCGAACAGCCGCGGCGCCTGCCGACCGGCATCGACCATGTGATCGTGAACGGCACCCCGGTGATTGACGACGGCCGGCACACGGGCGCCACGCCTGGTCGAGGCTTGCGTCGAGGCCGTCCCGCCGAGTGAAGGACGCCACGCCGGGCTACGAAGGCGGCGGATGGTTCATGCGCCTGTGGTGGGCCGCGTGGCGCCGAGTCCTCTCGCGGCGCTGTCAAGCGTGCGACGGGACCGGCCTCGCGGCCGGCCATGCCGGGCCGCTGCCTAGCGGCCGCCCCCACCGCTGTGCCCACTGCTTCGGCACGGGACGCGTCGCCTGGCCGTAGGTCCCGGATTGCGGGATCGTCACGACCTGGGTGTGCGTAAACGTTGTTCAAGCGACCCATTGGGCGGTATAGTTGACATAACCGCGCCGCCAGGCGCGACTTCCCTGGAGTAAGCGGATGTGCGGCATCGTCGGGTATCTCGGCCACGAGCCGGCCTCCGGCCACATCCTCACCGGTCTGCGCGCGCTGGAGTACCGGGGCTACGACTCGGCCGGCCTTGCCGTCCTGGGACCGGACGGTGTAAGCGTGCGTCGGCGGGCCGGGCGCCTGCACGACCTCGAGGCCCTGGTGAAGGCGGAGCCCGTCGAGGGGACCATTGGCATCGGCCACACGCGCTGGGCCACCCACGGCGCGGCGACCGACGCGAACGCGCATCCGCACCGTGACGGGTCCGGGCGGGTCGTCATCGTCCACAACGGCATCACCGACAACTTCGCCGACCTCCGCGACCGGCTGCTGGCCTCCGGCCACGCATTCAGCTCGGAAACCGACACCGAGGTCATCGCCCACCTGATCGGACTTGAGCTGGATGCGGGCGCCGACCTGGCGAGCGCCGTCGGAGCCGCCGTGCAGCAACTCGAAGGGGCGCACGCCATCGTGGCGCTCTCGCCCGACGTGCCCGATTTGCTGGTCGCGGCGCGCCGGGGCGCTGCCGGGGGCCTCGTCGTGGGCCGCAACGGGGAAACGACCTGCATCGCCTCGGATCTGGTGGCGGTGATTCGCCACACGCACAAAGTCCAAGTCCTCGAGGCCGACGAGATGGCGGTGGTGCACGCCGACCGCGCGGCGCAGTTCAGCGACCTGCGGCTCCGGCCGCGCACACGGTCCACGATTGACGTCCCGTGGGACCCGCTCTCGATTGCGAAGGCCGGCCACAAGCACTTCCTCGCCAAGGAAATCCACGAACAGCCGACCACCCTGGCCTCCGTGATCCGGCCACGCATCACGCTCGATCCAATCGAGTTGAAGTTTCCGTCCTTCCGGCTGCCCATGCCCGCCGCCGAAATTGAGCGCGCGGTGGTGGTAGGCAGCGGCACGGCCTGGCACGCCGGTTTGATTGGGCGGGACTACATCGAGGACTTTGCCGGCCTCCCGACGACCTGCGAGATCGCCTCGGAGTTTGCCTATCGCGCGAGCCCGCTGAGCCCGCGCACCCTGGTCATCGCGATCACGCAATCCGGTGAAACTGCGGACGTGCTGGCCGCCATTGGTCGCGCGAAGCGCGGCGGGGCCACGGTTGTGGGCATTGTCAACGTGGTGGGCAGCGAGGCGACGCGTCAGGCGGACGCGGTGATGTACATGCACGCGGGTCCTGAGGTCAGCGTGGCCGCGACCAAGACCTTCACCTCCCAACTGGCGTCGCTCCACCTGCTGGCCTGCGACCTGGGCGTCGCCCGCGGCCTGCTCAGCCGGGGGCGGCTGCGGCATCATCTCGCCGCGCTGGCGCACGTGCCGGAGCACGTCGAGCGCGCGCTGACCTGCGAGCCGCAAATCGAGGCCCTGGCCCGCCGCTTCCACCGCTTCCGCGACTTCCTCTACATCGGGCGCGGCCAGGCATTCCCCCTGGCGCTCGAAGGTGCGCTGAAGCTGAAGGAAATCTCCTACATCCACGCGGAGGGCTATGCCGCCGGCGAGCTCAAGCACGGCCCCATCGCCCTCGCCGAGTCCGACGTGCCGGTGGTCGCCATAGCCACCGCGGGTCCTCTGCGGGACAAGACCCTCAACGCCGTCGAGCAGGTTCGGGCGCGCGGCGCCCCGGTGATCCTGATTGCCACGGAGGGCGACGAGCAGGCGGGCGCGACGGCCGACGAGGTGGTGTACGTCCCCAAGACGGCAGAAGCGGTGGCGCCGATCGTGACGGCGATTCCTCTCCAGCTGCTCGCCTATCACGTGGCCGTATGGCTGGGAGCGGATATCGACCAGCCACGCAATCTGGCCAAGTCCGTGACGGTGGAATAGAAGCCGTGGAGCGGCTGACCTAAGTGGCCTCGCGGACGCAGTTCCTGCTCCGATCCCTGGCGATGCTGGCCCTGATTGCCGTCCTGGTGGTGATCATCCAGGAGGCCAGCGGCTCATCCACCCAGCAGGTGGCGCAGCAGCGCGTCGAAGAGCTGCGGCAGCGGATCGGCGCCGCCGAGCTCGAGAATCAACGCCTCGACGAGCAGCTGCAATACGCCCGTTCGCTGCCGGCGTTGCGAGAGATGGCGAAGCGCGAGCTCGGCCTGGTGAACCCCGGGGACCAGGCTGTCGTGCTGCAGGGCCAGGTGGAGGACCGTCCCAGGCCGGCGCCGCTGCCGGTACCGACGGTGCCGCCCCCAGAGCCCGAGCCGATCGAGCTCGGGTATCTCGGCGGTTGGATGGCGCTCCTCTTCGGCGGCGATTGAACGGGCAGGCGTCCGCTCGGACGAATCTGAGACGGCCTGCCGGGGGCGCCCCGATCCGTTCGCCCTGAGCTTGTCGAAGGGTTTGTCGAACGGATTGGGGCGCATGCATGCTATAGCCCCTCATAATTCAGAGGCTCTTAGACTCACCGACTATGCGCGTGCCCATTGCGCGGGTCGATCCAACGCTGCCGCTGCCACGCTACGCCACGGAAGGGTCCGTCGGCGTCGACTTGATCACTCGCGAGACCACGCGGATTGAGCCCGGGGCGATCGGCCTCGTTCCCGGCAACGTCATCATCGCCGCGCCGCCGGGGTACATGGTCCTGGTGGCCGCCCGTAGCAGCACCCCCCGGCGCACGGGCCTCGTCGCGGCCCACGGCGTGGGCATCATCGACCGCGACTATTGCGGGCCCGAAGACGAGATTCACGTCCAGGTCTGGAACCCCACCGGCGATCCCATCGAGGTGGAACGCGGCGCGCGCATCGCTCAGGCCATACTGGTTCGGGTGGAGACGGCGGAGTGGGTGGAAGGCGAACCGGAGGGCGCGAAGAGCCGTGGAGGATTCGGCAGCACCGGCGACTAGCGAATCCCAAGATGCTGCGCCGCCAACCCGCCGTCAGGTTCGACAGGTGCAGGATCGCGTCCACGCGGCCCTGGCAACCGCCGGCCTGGGTCCGGACGACACGATCGTTGCCGCCGTTTCCGGGGGACCGGACTCCATGGTCCTGCTCGACTGCCTGGTCGCCGCCCGGCGCCGGGGCGGTCCGGCCGTGCACGTGGCACATCTGAACCACGGGCTGCGCGCCGAAGCCGAGCGGGTGGCGGAAGTCGTCGTCCGCCACGCACGCGACGCGGGCTTGCCGGTGACGGCCGGCACGCCCCGAGACTATCCGGTCGCCGGGACGGAGGGCGCGCCGTCCGATGACGCCGCCCGCCGCGCCCGGTGGGCGTTCCTCAGAGACGTTGCCCGGCGCGTGAGCGCCGCGCGCATCGCCACGGGTCACACCCGCAACGACCAGGCCGAGACCGTGATCATGAATCTGGCTCGCGGATCCGGGCTGCGCGGGCTTTCGGGGATGCGGGCGGATGACGGCGAGATTCTCAGGCCGCTGCTGACGGTTTCGCGCCACGACGTCGCCGCCTACGTGAGGGCTCGGCAATTGGTCGTCGACCGTGACCCACTGAACGAGACGCCGAGGTTTCGGCGCAATCGCGTCAGACACGATGTCCTGCCGCTGCTGGACGACATCTATCCCGGGGCGGTGAACGCCATCGCTCGCAGCGCCGAGGTTCTGGCCGGCGAGATCGACGGGCTTCCGCTCTACGTGCAATCCGCGGACGGTCGGCGCATGCCGCTGCATCCGGAGCGCGCGGCGGTGCCGGAGGGTGTGTTCCCCGCGACCTTCGTCGCCGCCGTCCGCGCGATGGGCGGCAGGCGGCAGCTTGGGGCGGTCCAGCTCGGGGCCGTGGCCCGCGCGCTGCGCGAGGACACCCATGGACGTTGGGTCGATCTGACGGACGGGACGCACGCCTTTGTCCGCGACGGGGCGGTGGTGCTGTACCCGGAGCGCGTGCGCGACGGGACCTGGCGACCGCCGGTTTCGCTGACCGTGCCGGGCGAGGCGCGGGTGCCCGGCGGGTCGGTTATCGCCGAATTGATCGAGGGCGAGAACTGGCGGGGGCGCCGCGGCGCGGTGGACGGATGCACGCTCGACCATGAGCGGCTGCGGGGCCGCACGCTGACGCTGCGCGCACCGGCGCCGCATGAGCGCGTTCGCCCGGCTCGCGGCGAGGACACGCGCGATCTCGCCCGGCTGCTCCGCAGCCGTGGGGTGGCGGCGGACATCGCGTCTGGCATGCCGGTGCTCGACGTCGACGGCTCGGCCGTCTGTGTGCCCGGCGTCTGGCGGGATGCCGGCTTTGCGCCGCGTCCGGACGCACCGATGGTCGTGGCGCTGCACGCGCGCTGGGACGCCATCCGCCCACCGGGAGCACGGGCGTGAATCCTACGGATGCCGGTTGGGAATTGCGCCAGACTTAGGCAGTGGCTGACCGCGCTAGGCATAACATTGCGAGCCGCAGCCCTGATATACAGTAGGCTGGGCCGAGTACCTGCGTTAGCGTTGCGGCCTGTCGCACTCCGGCACGAAAGATTCTCGATTCATGAATAACCGACTCGTGCGCAACGGGTTCATGTATCTCGTGCTGGCCGTGGCGATTCTGGTTGTGCTGTTCGTCATGTTCAATCCCGGACAGCCGAATCAGCAGGTCGTGCCGATCAGCGAGCTGCTGAGCCGGGTCGAAGCCGCGGCCGACAGCGGCTCGCTGCCCCGGATCATGGTGAGCGACGCGCGCGTCGTGGCCAGTTTCGACGGCAGCACCACCATCAGCGCCGTGGTGAACGAACGCTTCGACATCGACCAGGCACTCGCCAACCGGGGCCTCAACGTCAACGGCCAGCAGGTCGCGGTCCAATACGAGACGCCCAGTCCCGCCCCAACCATCATCAGCATCCTGACCTCGATCCTGCCGCTGCTGATCTTCGTGGGGCTGCTGGTGTTCATGATGCGGCAAGCCCAGGGCTCGAACTCGCAGGCGCTGAGCTTCGGCAAGAGCCGGCCCCGCATGGTGACGGGCAACCGCCCGCGCGTGACGTTCAAGGACGTTCAGGGCGTGGACGAGGCGAAGCAGGAGCTGGCCGAGGTGGTGGAGTTCCTCAAGTATCCCGAGAAATTCACCAAAATCGGCGCGGAGATTCCGCGTGGCGTGCTGCTGGTGGGCCCGCCGGGCACCGGGAAGACGCACTTGTCGAAAGCAGTCGCCGGGGAGGCCGGCGTTCCGTTCTTCAACATCAGCGGTTCCGAGTTCGTGGAGATGTTCGTGGGCGTGGGCGCCTCGCGCGTGCGCGACCTGTTCGAGAAAGCCAAGCAGAACTCGCCGAGCCTGGTGTTCGTCGACGAGATCGACGCCGTGGGCCGGCAGCGCGGCGCGGGCCTGGGCGGGAGTCACGACGAGCGCGAGCAGACGCTGAATCAGATTCTGGTCGAGATGGACGGCTTTGACACGGATCAAACCGTGATCGTGCTGGCCGCGACCAACCGCCCGGACGTGCTGGACCCGGCCCTTCTGCGGCCCGGACGGTTCGACCGTCGCGTGGTGCTGGATCTGCCGGACATTCGCGGGCGCGAGGCCATCTTGCGCGTGCACGCGCGCGAGAAGCCCATCGAGGAGGACGTGGACCTGGGAACCATCGCGCGGCAGACGCCGGGCTTCTCGGGCGCCGACCTGAAGAACCTGCTCAACGAGGCGGCGATTCTGGCCGCGCGCCGCAACCGCACGACGGTCGGCATGTTCGAGCTCGAGGAGGCCATCGACCGGGTGATCGCCGGTCCGCAGCGCAAGAGCCGGGTGATGAGCGAGCACGAGAAGCGCGTCACGGCCTTCCATGAGATCGGACACGCGCTGGTGGCCCATCTGCTGCGGCGCGCCGATCCCGTCTACAAGGTCACGATCCTCCCGCGCGGCCAGATGGGGGGATATACCCGCTTCTTGCCCTCCCAGGATCGCCACCTCTTGACGAAGTCGGAGTTCGAGGACCAGTTGGCGGTGGCCATGGGCGGTCACGCCGCCGAAGTGCTGGTGTTCGGCGAGATGACCACCGGGCCCAGCAACGACATTCAGATGGCGACGGAGATCGCGCGTCGCATGGTGACGCAATACGGCATGAGCACCAAGCTCGGTCCGCGGGCGTTTGGTCGCCGGGAGGAGCTGGTGTTCCTGGGACGGGACATCGCGGAGCAGCGCAACTACAGCGAGGCGGTGGCCGAAACCATCGACCGCGAGGTCTCACAGTTGATCGACGACGCGCATCACCGCGCGCAGGACATGCTGGCGCGAAATCGCAGCCTGCTCGAAAAGCTGTCGGAGACCTTGATCGAAGTCGAGACGCTCGACGCCGAGGCCTTCGGCCGCTATGTCGACGAATTCCAGGGGCGTGCGCCGGCGGCGCAAAGCGACCCCCAACCCGCGCCGCCGGGTCCGACGACGGCGCCGGCAGCGCCCGCGACCAGCCCGGGCCCGCCGGCGGAGCCCACGCCCGCGCCCAAGCAGCGACCGGCGGAGGGCGCCGCCGGTTAGAGGCCCCGCGCCAGGGCGCGCGCCGTCGGCCGGCGCCCATGTCCGCGGCCGTCAGCCCTGCGGGATGCCGGTGCTAGGATTCCTCGATGCCTGAGACGGTCCTTGCTGCCGTCGCGTGGCCCTACGCGAACAGCGCGCTCCACGCGGGCCAAATCGCCGGCGCTTATCTGCCCGCGGATATCTTTTGCCGGTATCACCGCATGCGCGGCGACCGCACGCTCATGGTCTCCGGGTCCGACGTGCGCGGCACGCCCGTCACGATTCGAGCCGAGGAGGAG
>DAOUKN010000026.1:0-5417 GCA_034421255.1 Chloroflexota bacterium
AAGCCGCCGCCCCGAGGGGGTGGCTACTTTGGTGAGACTGGGTGGCTACTTTCGGTGAGATTCGGCGGCTACTTTGCCTGAGATTGGGTGGCTACTTTCGTGAGATTCGGCAAGCGGGCATGCTGCACTGCACAATCAGGCGTTCCGCAACGCCGAAGAAGGGAAATTCATCATGGAGCAGGCGGCCGTCGCGACCCTGGACGAAGCCCGGTCCGGATACTTTTTCGAGGATCTCGCGATCGGCATGAGCGCCGAATTCCGGCGCGTGATCGGGGACGAGGAGATGCGCCTCTTCGCCGACCTCACCGGCGACGACAATCCGCTCCACTTCGACGACGACTTCGCGGAACAATCGCGCTTCAGGGGGCGGATCGTGCACGGCATGTGCACCGCAGCATTGATCTCGACGGTGATCGGCACCCGCCTGCCGGGGCCGGGGTGCATCTACCTCTCGCAGACGCTCCGCTTCACGGCGCCGGTCAGGCCCGGCGACGAGGTGGTGGCGCGGGCCGTGGTGGACCGCCTGATTCCGGAGCGCCGCCGCGCCGAGTTCGAGACCACGTGCGCGGTGGGCGAGCGAACGGTGCTCTCCGGCCGCGCCCTCGCCCAGGTCCCCTCACGCAGCGGGCCGGCGTAGCAGGCGGCATCGGAGCCAAGCACGCTTGCCAAGCCATCAGTTTCAACCATCGTACAACTGGGAATAGCGACGATCACGGTCGCTATTCGCTCGGGCGCAAACGACTGGATGCGGCGGTCAGTTAAACCAAATACTGCGATGGACAATTCCAGTTAGCGCGCACATGACGCAAACCGACCTCCATCGCTTGCTGGCTCAATCGTGCAAGAAGTCATTCCAGCAGATTGACATTCAGACCGCGCATCCGCTTCAGCCGCCGATTCTGAACTACCGACGCCTACGTAAAGATTGCAGAACGTAGTATTTCCACTGGTCCGTTCACCGTAGGCGATCGCACCACAATCAACATTACCTCGATAGGCGCTGCCGAAGTCTGAGTGGAAATTGCACTGAGTCCCTCCAATAGACCGACAGGACGCCAACGCATCTGACCTGGCACCCGTCTGCGAGCCCCCCGTGGCCAAGCCGGCATAATGCCCTCGACACTGAGGCTCTACGCTTGACGCAATCGCACCATACCCTCCAGTGCCTGTTCCCGGCCCCGTACCGGAGCCCGGGCTCGACCCCGTCGGCGTGCACGTGCCTCCCGCTGGCCCGATCGTCACATTCAAGTTTGCTTGCGATCCGGCGCCTCCCCGATGCCGCCATGATTGCGTACCCCTAGTGTTGCCACCCGTAACAACAATCTCTCCGGTGTTCGCATCGGTATGGCTGCAGTTGCCTTTGAAGCCAGTGCCATTGATGGCGAACAGTTCGAACCTGTTCGTCCCTTGTTGGACGGGAACGTTCTGACAATTCCATGCGTTGAATAGCTCGCCAGAGAATATGACACTGCCGTTGACCGACACGCGAATCTGATCGCCGTCCTCGCATTCGTGGTCGCGCACGCAAACCTGAACTTGGCGCGGGCATGAGGCCGGAATAGTGACGTTGACATCCCTCAACGGCGTGCTGGTCCCAGGACCGGGAGGCGGAGGCATCGGTGGCCCGGGAGGGGAATCCGGGAATGGATCCCAAACTTCTACGGATGGAGCTGCGCTGGACGAGCACGCATTGACCAAGATGCCGCAATCGGCACCGGGCGCCAAATCACTTTCGCAGCCATCGATCGCGTCCGATATTGCCGAGCTGCGCGAGCTGGCGTGACGGACGTAGCCGCCACATTCACGCGCGTCATTGGTGCCAACCGCAAATGCAGCACATTGTGAGAAACTTGTCGCGCGACAGCCAGGGCGGCTAGCACCCGCAGCTTGATTCCTGGCTGCCGTTTCGCAGCGTTGATCCGCTGTCGTCTCCGCCGCAGACCTGGTCGACTGGCGGGTGGTGATGGCACCCACGATGTATGCGCAATTCTCGCCAACTTCGAACGCAATCCCACCGTACTGGGATGGTGGGGGCGGTGGGGGCGTCGTGGTCGTGGAACCGCCGCCGCCACAGCCCGCCGCGACGGCGGCGGTAACGCCTGCAAATGCGAGAGCCAGGATCCGTTTCATGTGCTTTACTCGCTACTTATTGGCGCTTGATCTTTTACATCTGGGAGCAAGATCGCAGGATCGCTGTCCACCTCGGGCTCTTGTACCTCCCGCTCGGCGACCTCGATCTCGCCCACGGGATCGGCGGAGCGCCACATCGTCTCTGCATCCGGGCCCGCGGTTGACTGATCGCGGCGGCCGAGGCCTTCCCAGCGCACGTTGGACCAGTCGGCGCCGAGCGGTACCGTGATCGACGCGTGCACCGCCATGGAATCGTCGCCCGTGCCGATGCCGTCCCAGCCGCCGCGAAGCTGGAACCAGGGATGCGGCTGCCAGCCGATGTCGAGGCGGCCCTGGTCCACCCATGCGCCCGTGCCGTCCTTGCTCTCCCACCGGCCCGCGCCGGCGCTCAGGTTGATCGTGTTCGTCAGGTCCGCGCCGTAGCCAAGCTCAAACCCTTCCAGCGCGCGCTCCTCGTAGCCGTAGCGACCGGGCCGCCATTCCGTCACCGGCATGTAGTAGCTGAGCGAGCCCTGGCCCCAGCGATCCAAGTATTCGAGACCCGTCACGACCCGCGTGTGGCCGTGCTCAAGGTTCTCCTGGACGAACATCGAGGTGCCGAAGACCCCGTCGTCTGGCTCCTCGTGAAGCGCGTAGCGGTGCACGAAGCCTATGCGCATGTCGCTTCGCTGGAACCCGTGCTCGTCGCGCCAGCGCGTCACGCCGTTTTGCATGAAGAACGAGCGCGCCGTCGCGTCATCTTCAACCGAGGAGAGCGCCGTGAGCGGAACCACCACGTCGAGGTCCGCGCTGAGCGTCCCGCTCGAGGCCGTGAGCCCAAGCCGGCGGTCGATATGGAAGTGCTCGCCGAACCGCGCCTTGCCGTGCTCCTCGACGAACTCGAGGGCGGAATCGGCCAGGTAGGAGAAGACTTGTTCCACGGCGCAGTCGCTCACCGCCGTGAGTTCGTTGCCGGTGCTCTGCAGGGCGCCGACGCAGTTCTCGACCCCGAACATGGAGATGCCCCAATCGCTGGGCGCAGCCTGCGGCCCCTCCGCCTGGGCCGAGAGAGACCCGACCATCAGCGCCAGCGCGCTGGCCAGGATGGGAAGGGGTCGGGGGAAGCGGTCACGGAAGCGGCGGGAGGGGATCAGCACGCGCATCGCAGAACTCCTATGCCGGTCACCAATGCATGGCATGATATTTTACGCATAGAGCCATAGCGGATACCAGAAAATAGGACACAGAAGAATCAAATTTTCCAATACCAATTCTCCTGGCAGAAAAATCGATTGATTTAGCTGGCGAATCACGAGTGATGTGAGGCCAACGCGAGGTGCGTCCGGGTCAGAGCGCGCTTGCCGGGGGGGTGTGGCAATCAGCCAGGCGCAGACAATTCAGGACAGGCCGGGATGCCGGGAAACGGGGGCCGCATGACGGCGCCTCCCGGCGGGAAAGAACGGGGCTCTGAAGCGAGCGCCGCGCTAATGCCGCGCGATGGCCCGGAGCATCAACCTGTGTTCATCCGGCGCTGCAGGGCGCTCGCGGCGCTCGGTCTCGAGGCTCAAAAGAGCGGAAGATCCCAGCGAGAGCCGCACGCCGAGGCGGTAACTCTGCTGGTCCCCGCTCTCCAGGCTCATCGCGGTGTAGGACGAGAGCGCGGCGCGGCCACCGTAGGCGGGCAAGCTGTAGCCCAATTCCAGCTCCAGTCGCTGTCGCGTTGGGTGGGACGACGCGGCCAAGTTGCTCACGCCGTCTTCCCACAACCCCGGCACGGCGCTTGTCGCCTCGCCCCAGGTCTGCGTGAGGCTCACCCATGGGCCGAAGCCGAGGGTCTCGGGATCGTAGCGGAAGCGCAGGCCGAAGCCCTGCTCCTCGGGCAGCGCGTCGCTGCGCACCGCGAGCCAGCGGCCGTAGGCCTCCACATTCCAGCCCTGCTCGATGTTGCGGTAGCGCACGCCGCCGCCCAGCTCGAGGCCGGTGCCGGTCTCTCCGTCGCCGCCATCGTGGCGTAGGCCCACTTCGACCCAAGGCGTCAGCAGGCCCACGTCGGAAATCAGGAACTTGCGCTCGGCCTCCGCCGCGAACCGCACCCGCGTCAGGTTGGCCAGGGCGGACCTGAACGCGACCTCGGCGCTCGACGCATTGAGGCGGGCTAACGCCACCTCGCCCTTCAATGTCACGGCCGACTCCTCGGTGCTGAGCAGTCGGCCGTTGAGGCCCAGCGTGCCGGTCAGGAGCGTCGCCGAATTCGACAGGGTTGTCCGGGCGTGGTCGTCCCCCACCCGGAGCTCGCCGCCGGCGAAGCCGATGGTTCCCCACGCCCGCAGGTCGGGCGAGAGCGAGATACCGAAATAGGGATGCACGCCGGTCAGCGACAGGTCGAGGCCGCCTGTCCCGCCGGCCTCCCCGCCGCCGCTGTAGTCGAACTCGCCTTCCGTCCGGGACAGGGCCACGCCCGCGAGCGTCTCGGAATCGAGGAGCGCGTCGATACCGATCTGCACGTTGGACACGCCGCCGTCCCAGTTGCGCGCCCCGCTTGCGATCTTGCCGGCCAGCTCGCGGAAGTCACCGCAGCCCCAGGTCACGTAACGCGCCACCCCGAGGTCGCTGCCCATCAGCGGCAGCAGGAACGACGCCCCGTCGAGGACTTGCTCGAGACTGAGCGACTGCTCGCCCGGCGCGCCCGAGGGGGCTGCGACCGGCACGAGAGAGAGGGACGCGCGCGAGGAAGGTTGCACGATGCTACCGCCGCCGTGCGAGAACGCTTCCTCGATGCGGCACCTGACGGGGGTGAACGCCGCCGCGCGGCCGACCTCGGGCAAGAGGTCCCTGGTGACGCGATCAATGCGTCCTTCCACGTCGTCTTTGATGGTTCCAAGCGCCGACCCATCGGCGAGCGTGGCCTCCGTCGGCCTGCTTAGCGTCACGGTGAAGATCTCGCTCGGCTCTGCGTAATCGTCCGCGAGCGTCTGCACCTTGATGATCTGCCGCCGCGCGCCAGCCTGGAAGGTCAGCGTGCCCGACTTCGCCTCGAAATCCGACCCTGCAACTGCCGTCCCGTTCTGGGTCCTGTAGCGAACCGTCACGGTCTGCGTGCTCGCGGCGTCGAGCGTCACCGCGAACAGCGCGGTGTCGCCTTCGTTGACGGTCGCGTCCGCTATGGAGATCGCCGGGGGAGGCTGGGGGGCTTCGCCACCGGTATCGTCATCCCTGCCGCCGTCGTCGCCGTCGGTATCGTCATCCCTGCCGCCGTCGTCGCCGTCGGTATCGTCATCCCTGCTGCCGTCGTCGCCGTCGGTATCGTC
>DAOUKN010000027.1:0-7697 GCA_034421255.1 Chloroflexota bacterium
GATCGCTCACAAAGAGCACTAGCGTCTCATCCAGCAACTCGCACTCTTTTAGCACCCTGACGAGCCGGCCGACGTTCGCGTCGGCTCGATTGACGCACCCCTGAAAGTCGGCCAGGTCGGCACGCGTGTCTGGCGCATCCGGCAGATAGGCGGGCACGGTGATCCCCCTGACATCGAACGGCGAGCCGCCGAAGCCGTGATCGCTCACGCGATGGGTCTCGGTGAGGCCAATCTGGACCACGAACGGCTGGTCGGGTTCGGCTTCGATGAACGTGGAAACACCGGCAACCATCGATTCGATATCACAAGCGTCGTCGTAGCAGTCGTTGCCGATGCGCTGGGGATCGCGCGCGGCGTGCTCCACTCCCCAGTGGCCGCTCCGATAGCCAGCCGTGCGCAGAATCTGCGGAATGGTGCGCTCATTGGGATGCAGGTCCCAGCGATGCTCTCCGTGGGTGAGTCCCATGACGCCGTTGGCGTGCGGGAAGCGGCCGGTCGTCAGGCTTGCCCGGCTTGGCGAGCACTGCGGCGCCGTGGTGTAGGCATTGAACCGCACGCCTTCGGATGCCAGACGATTCAGGTTCGGCGTGTCGACGGTGGCAACGCCGTATGGCTCGATGAACCGGCCCGTGTCATGGGTGGTGATGATCAGGACGTTAGGCGTGTCCATGAGCCCAATGTATGAGGCCCAGGCCGTGCGTGTGTAGCGTCCGCGCCGGCTGGATCAAACAGCGTCACCAGCGGTCCGGTGTCAACCAGGATCACCCTCGGTGCTTCACCGGTATAGTCCCCGCCACCACGTCCTTCGCATCCCTTGCCGCAGCCTTCGCATAGCCGCCCGGGCCGAGGTCGAGCCGCCGATATATCTCGAAGGGTGTCGCAGCCGTAGCCTCAAGCGACGCGGCTGCATAGACACGCAGCCCGTGCCTGAGTATCTCCGAGATCGTCAGCCCGGTTCGCCTGCGCACCTCGGCCAGCGTGCGCTCGGCCTCGTCGTCGAGCCGTACCGTTCTGACGCCCATCCAAGTCTCCCTAGGCCACGCGGTATTTCACAGTGTCCGATGCAACTCGGATACGATCCGCCAAGGGAATTCCGAAGCAAGGCGCACCGCGCGCTCCGCTCAAGCGGGCAGCAACTACCTCCCATGCGGCACTGACTGTGGCGATGGTTCCGAGTTGGATTGGGGCTGTGGGGACACACTTAAAAGGCAGAGAGCGGGCCGTAGCCCGCTCTCGCATTTTGTGCCCTAAAGGCTTGTTAGCGGCTGGGAATCCCGAAGCCCCCGATCTCCCATCGGCACAACAGCATCCAACAACCACCTATGGACAATATTCTCACTGGAAGGCAGATTCTGCAAACACCGCTTGAGGCTGGCACCATTCGCACCTCTTCCGGCCAACTTGACAACCATGGAAATTGTCCTGCACAACAAGCCATCTGATAAATAGGCGGCTAGGAAGCGGCACATGCGCTATCGATTGGGCCTTGACATGGGCACCAACTCCATCGGCTGGGCGGCGGTCAGCCTTGACGAGGCTAACAACCCTTGCGGGATTCTCGATATGGGCGTTCGCATTTTCTCGGACGGACGCAATCCCAAGGATGGCTCATCGCTCGCGGTGCAGCGCCGCGTCCCGCGCGGCCAGCGCCGGCGGCGCGACCGCTACCTCAAGCGTCGCAGCGAATTGCTGGACGCCTTGGTCGCCTGCGGCCTGATGCCTCCGGAGGAAGACGAGCGTCGGAATGTGGCGCGGCTTGATCCTTACGAGCTCAGAGCGCGAGCGCTGGACCATGCGCTGAAGCCGTTCGAGCTGGGGCGGGCGCTGTTCCATCTGAATCAGCGGCGCGGCTTCAAGTCCAACCGCAAGGCCGAGCAAGACGATAGCGAGGCCGGCGCTGCCAAACAAGCGGCAGCGGCGCTGGAGGACCGGATGGCGGAGCTAGATGCGCGCACGCTGGGCGAGTTCCTCGATCATCGGCACAACGCGAACCAGCCGACCCGCTTTCGCAATCTGGGGACCGGCGCCACGGCGAAGTATGAGTTCTACCCAACCCGGCAAATGCTAGAGGACGAGTTCGACCAGATCCACACGGAGCAAGCGCAGCATCACAGACTGCGCCCCGACCAGTGGGATTCGCTGAAAGACATCATCTTCTATCAGCGCCGGCTCAAACCTGTCGATCCCGGCTGGTGCCTGCTGGAAGCAGGTGAGCCGCGGGCGGCCCGCGCCCTGCCGGTCGTCCAGGAATTCCGCATGCTCCTGGAGATCAACAACCTCAAGGTCCGTATCGGCCTCGACTCCGAGCGCCCCTTAGATGCGGACGAGCGGGCGCGCGCCCTTGAGCGGCTGCGTTCCGGCAAGGACATTGCCCTGCGCAAGGGCAAGAACAACCAGGCCGCCACTCCCACGCAAGACCTGGGGCTGCCATCGGGCGCGGTCTTCAACCTGGGCCGCGGCGGACGCAAGGCCATCGAGGGCGACAAGACAACTTCCCGTCTCATGAAGCGGGGCAAGACGAAAGAAAGACCCGCGCAAGAGCTGTTCGGCGCCCACTGGCTCGAACTCTCCCTTGGTGGGCGCAATGACATCGTGCGGTTCTTGCTCGATACGGAGGAACCCGAAACTATCCGACAAACGGTCCGCGAGGCTTGGGGATTAGATGACGCCCAAGCGCAAGCCGTCGCAAACGTTACGCTGCCCGACGGCCATGCGAACTTGAGCGAAAAGGCCATCAGGAAAATCCTCCCGCACCTGGAAGCGGGCAAGGTCTATGCGGATGCCGTAGTGGCCGCCAAATATCCGCATCACTCCGACTTCCGCAACGCGGAGGCGCACGCGCGGCTCCCCTACTACGGCGTGGTGCTTGAACGCGACGCCATCGGCGCCGACCCCAACAAGGACCCACGGAAAGACGGCGAGCCCGCGCGCTACGGGCGCTTTCCCAACCCCACCGTCCACATCGGGCTGAACCAAATCCGGCGCGTGGTCAACCGGTTGATCGAGGCTTATGGCAAGCCCGAAGACATCGTGATCGAATTGGCGCGGGACCTGAAGGCGAACCGAGAACAGAAGCAACTCCATAGGCAACGGCAAAAGGAAGGCGAGGAGCGCAACGAGCGGTTCAAGGACATGCTGCAATCGGCTGGGGCGCCAGATACGCCGGAAGTGAGACGAAAGCTCCGGCTCTGGGAAGAGCAAGGGCCGCCTCACGCGCGCATCTGCCCGTATACCGGAACCCGACTCTCGTGCAGCATGGTGGTGTCCAGCCAAACCGAAATCGACCACATCCTGCCCTTCTCCAAGACCCTGAACGACTCGATGAGCAACAAGGTCGTGTGCACACGCGAGGCCAACCGCGACAAGGGCGATCGCTCGCCCCATGAAGCGTTCGGACTCAATCCTTCGGGTTACGACTACGAATCGATTCGGGGCTGGGCCGCCAAGCTCCCGGAAAACAAGCGCTGGCGATTCGAGCCGGACGCGATGCAACAGTTCGAGGAAGACCGCGGTTTCTTGGACCGTCAACTCAACGAAACGCGCTACCTGTCACGTACCGCGCGCACGTATCTCGCGCACCTGTACGACGAGAAGACTGAGCACAAACAGCGCGTGTACGTTATCCCAGGCTTGATGACGTGGCTGCTCCGGCGCGGCTGGGGACTGGAGGGGATGCTGCGCGCCACGCCGGAGGGCGAAATCGTCCGCAAGCAGCGCGACGACCACCGTCACCACGCCATCGACGCCTTCGTGGTGGCGAATACGACGCAGGGATTACTCCACCAGTTCGCGCGCGCCGCCGGATCCGACCACCGCACCGAGGAGCGGCTGGAAGCAGTCGCGGGCAACACGCGCCCTTGGGAGGGATTCGAACGCAGCCAGCTGCAACCGTTCCTCAACCGCATGGTGGTCTCCCACAAGCCCGATCACGGCACGCGCGGCCAGCAAGGCGCGACCACCGGCCAATTGCACAACGAAACGGCCTATGGACTCGTGGAGTTCGTGGATAACGGCCCGTCTACGGTCGTGGTCCGCAAGCCGCTGGCCGCATTGAAGGTTCCCAAAGACCTTGACTCCGTGCGCGACCCGGCGTTGCGCAACGCGCTTAAAGGGTTGTGGAGTCAGGTCGGGATCGCGGGTGGCAACGCTGCGGAGTTCGCCGAACGGGCGGCGGCCGAGGGCGTCATGCTCAACGGCCGGCGTCAGCGCGTGCGGCGGGTTCGGGTCATCGACGAACAGCGGGTGATATCGATCCGGGACGCGGCCGGACGGCCGTACAAAGGCTACCTACCAGGCGGGAACGAGTTCGCCGACGTGTGGCGGATGCGTGACGGGAGTTGGAAGCTTGTGGTTGTTCCCCGATTTGACTTCAATCAGCCTGACTTCGATATCGAGAGATTCCGACCCGCCGATAAGACGTCAGGCAGGCCCGACCCCGTGGCGAGGCGTCTGATGCGACTGCACATCGACGACATGGGCGCGCTGGGGGAAGGACCGGAGCGCCGCATCGTGCGCGTGCGCAAGGTCACCAACGCCACGAGCGGGGTTTTCGTATTCCTGGACGATCACAACGAGGCCGACATTCCCAACCGCATACGCAAGAAAGAGATGAAGGACAGCAAGTACAGCGCCCGCCAACTCCAAAGGCTTGGCTTCCGCAAGGTCGGCGTGGACGAGATTGGGCGCGTACGGGACCCGGGACCACGAACAACATGATCCCGCGCTCCCCGCGCTCCCCGCCCGTCATTCCCGCGCACGCGGGAATCCATCCCTCTTGCCACCCCATCGCGCCGGAACACCGGGAGAGGCCCGCCCAATGATCGGCCGCGTGATCGAGGTCGCCAGCGAGGGCTGCTATCTGGCGCGCTATCGCGGCTTCATGACCGTGTCCAAGAAGGGCGAAGAGCAAGGCCGGGTACCGCTGGATGACATTGGCGTGCTGCTGTGCAACGCGCACGGGCTCAGCTATTCCAACGGCTTGCTGACGGAGCTGGCCCGCCGCGGCGTGGCCGTGGTGCTGTGCGGGGACAACTATCTGCCGTCGGCCTGGCTCTGGCCGCTCGAGGGTCACCACGCGCAGGCGCTACGGATGCGCTGTCAACTGGAGGCATCCAAGCCGCTGGGCAAGCGACTGTGGCAGGCCATCGTGCAAGCCAAGATTCGCCAGCAAGCCAACGTGCTCGAGCTGCTTGGTCTGCCCACCGACGGTTTCGAGCAACTGGCGCGGCGAGTGCGCTCCGGCGACCCCCAGAACGTCGAGTCGCAGGCGGCGCGACGCTACTGGCCGTTGCTCTTCGGCGGCGACTTCCGGCGCGCTCGCTTCGGCGGCATGCCCAATCCATTCCTCAACTACGGCTACACGGTGCTGCGGGCCGCCGTGGCGCGCGCCGTGGTGGCGGCGGGTCTACATCCGTCCCTGGGCATGCACCATCACAATCGCGCCAATACCATGTGCCTGGTGGACGACCTGATGGAGCCGTTCCGGCCGCTGGTGGACTATGCGGTCGTCGGCCTCGTGCACACGGGGCATGACGAAATGACTTCAGAGACCAAGCAGGCGCTGGTGAAGGTGCTGACCATGGACATGGCAACGGATCGCGGCACAACGCCGGTGCAAACCTGCCTGGAGCGCGCCGCCCAGTCGCTGGCGCAATCCTACGAGGCCGGTCGGCCGGAGATGGTCTTCCCGCAACGGCCGCTCGCGCCGGCCCTGGCCGCGGCCGGATAGGCGATGCGCCGGTGCTCAGCGGCTACCGACTCATGTGGATGATGGTGATCTTCGACCTGCCGGTGCTCACCAAGGACGAGCGACGGGAGGCTACGAAGTTCCGCAAGTTCCTGCTGGACCAGGGATTCGACATGTGCCAGTTCTCGGTCTATCTGCGCTTCTGCGCCGGCAAGGAGCAAACGCAGGTCTATACCCGGCGCGTGCAGTCGGCGCTGCCCGACGCGGGCAACGTGCAGATTCTTTACTTCACCGACAAGCAGTACGAGAACATCGTCAGCTTTGACGGTCCGCGGCGGCGGCCGGCCAACCAAAATCCGCGGCAGTTCACGCTGTTCTGAGGCGAAGGCGCCCGGTTTTTTGCCGTCGTTGCGGCCCGCCGGCCGCCGGTCCGAACCTGTTGGGAGGCCAATCCGGCGGCCGGAGCAGTTTAGCCGATGGGAGATCGGGGGCTAGCCGCAACTTCCAAGCATCGCGCGTGATGGTCGCGCCTAGTTTAGCCGATGGGAGATCGGGGGCTAGCCGCAACACCACAAAGAGAAGGGACCGGAGCGGCCATAGTTTAGCCGATGGGAGATCGGGGGCTAGCCGCAACGTCTAGGACTGCCGGTAGGTACTAGCTACAGTTTAGCCGATGGGAGATCGGGGGCTAGCCGCAACGTTCCGCTTGCTCTTCATCTTGCTGCTCCCAGTTTAGCCGATGGGAGATCGGGGGCTAGCCGCAACACGCGGATCGTCCAGAAGGACATCGTGAAGAGTTTAGCCGATGGGAGATCGGGGGCTAGCCGCAACCTAGCATGGTGTGTGGGCACGGAGGGATACAGTTTAGCCGATGGGAGATCGGGGGCTAGCCGCAACTCCGTGCCGAAGAGGCCGTTGATCAGACCCAGTTTAGCCGATGGGAGATCGGGGGCTAGCCGCAACTCCATGCACGACGTGACCGATTCGATGATCAGTTTAGCCGATGGGAGATCGGGGGCTAGCCGCAACGAGATAGGTACACGGCGCCTTGAGCCACCAGTTTAGCCGATGGGAGATCGGGGGCTAGCCGCAACTACACGCGCCCGTCGAAGGTGTCGCGGAGAGTTTAGCCGATGGGAGATCGGGGGCTAGCCGCAACTCCCTTGTCCTACATGGAATAATGGTCTCAAGTTTAGCCGATGGAAGATCGAGGGCTAGCCGCAACCACAATACGCCCGTATTGCCCAGCGTCAGTTTAGATTATCAGTCGGCCCACAGTCGAGCGACGCGGCTTACTGGTAGTGGGAGACTTTGACATCTGAGCGCGGCATGGCGACCCACCGCCAGCGGGCACCCTCGATTCGTCGGTTGACTTACGGGTATAGATTCCCGCCTTCGCGGGAATGACGGACTCAAAGTGACCCACTATCGGCCTACTCCTTAGCCTCCATCCGCGCCAGGATGTCGCGAATCTCGGTGAGCAACTCGGTGGCGTCGCCACCGGACGTGGCTGGCTTGGGAGCGTCTTCGTCGGGTTCGGCGCCCAATACGCGTTGACGCTGCATGAGAATCGCGTTGCGAAATTCCGCCGCGTCAACCACGCCGATCAGATCGCCCTCGCTGCTGGCGTATTGGCCCGACTGGCCCGCGGTCTCCACGCGCAAGCCGCGCAGCTTGAAGTGGAGCATCAGCGGACCGTCGTGCAATCGCAGGTCGGTGACTCGGTTGAGCGGGATGGTGGATTCGCGGCGGTTGAAGACGCCCTTGCGGATTTCGATGGCCTGGGACGTCAGCCGGGCGGACAGGCGTCGGCGGTACTCCGGGGCGTACCAGAGGGAAAAGACCAGCCAAAACGGGATCAGCGGGATCCCGACAATGGTGACGGCCAGATACAGCGAGATCAGCAACCGGTAGTAGGAGATGACCCCGCGGTCGAACTCGGCGTCGCGGAGCGTCTTGCCGGTCGCTCCGGCCTGATCGAACGAATCCGAAGTCACCCCTGCATCCTCCT
>DAOUKN010000028.1:0-4671 GCA_034421255.1 Chloroflexota bacterium
GTGGAGCGCAATGTCGCCGTAGGCCATCAGGGCCCCGTGCATCCCGTGGCTCCCGTCGCCGGTATTCCACGGAATCCGCTCGCGGTAGGCGTCGCACACGATCGTGTCTTCGAGATGCAGGTCGGTGGTGTCGACGCAGGCCTTCCAGAGGGTGGTGAGCACCGGGTCGGGGCACTCGAAGCTGCCGCGCAGCTGGGCGGGATAGGCGTATTCGTTGAGCGAAATCGAGCGAATGCGCACCGGGCTGTAGGTGCTGCGAATGGCGATGAAGAGGTAGCGGAACTGCTTGTACTCAGCCGCCTCCCACGTCTGGTCGCCGTCGCGCGTGATGTAACGGTCGGCATAGGACAGCGCACCGGGGATGCGGTCGTTTATGAGCTGCTGGCCATAGGTCAGGTCCAGGATGGCGCCGGCCTCGGCTTCCAGCCGCACGCGCGGGAACCCAAACACCTGGCGCCCGAAGTCCAGCACCACCCATGGTGCGCGTATGCCCTTGCGGGGCACGAAGACGCCTTGAAACTGTGCCGAGTCCGAGCCGTCGTTCAAGACGGCCTGGACGTTTTCGGCGATCGCGTGCTCCAGTGGAAAGTGCAATCCCTCCAGGATCAGCTGGTAGATGTCCGATTGCCGCGCGTTTGCCATGTCGATCAGCTCGCCGACCAGCGACACGCGGGCGGGCGGCACGTCGGTCTCACGCATCAGGGGAATGTCGCGAGCTTCCAGCAGGTGCCATGGCTTTTCGGAGAGCGGCACCAGCCACGGGCGCGTCCACTCGCTGTCGTCGAACTCGACGCCGGTCCAGTCGGGAATGTCCGACGCGGCGTTGTAGATCTCATTCGATCCGATCATTCCGCAGTTGACCAGTGGGGTTCTCCGATCCCAGGCGGGCGAGGGCAGCAGCCGCCAATCGGGACCGGTGCCGCTGACATGCGTGACGCCGTCGGCGTCGGTGATTTCGATTTGGGCCCACAGCCCGGCGCGCTCGCCCACGGTGAAGCTGTTGCCGCTCATGCTGTTCCAGCCCAGGCCCTGCACGGGCTGGCCGAAGTGATAGGCCCGCACCGCGATCACATTTCGGCCCGGACGCAGCGCGGCGGCCACGTCATGGGTGTCGTAGGTCTTGAAGCGAGGATCGCTGCGGGCCGGCCCCCGGCCCACGTAGACGCCGTTGAGATACAGCATGTAGCGATCCGACGCCGTCACGTGGAGCTTGGCGGCTGCCGGCGCGCCGTCGACGTCGACCGTCCCGCGCGCGTAGAGATAGAAGTTATAGGGCTTGTCGTCGCCCTCGATCCAAATCCACTGCCCGACGGCTCGCCGGGAGGGTGTCTGTGCACCTTGCATCAATTGGGTCATTGGCCTGCTCTCATGCGGCGAGGGGCCGGTTGCCCTGTTGCGTACCAGAACCGCGCGGTGCCCGCAACGCGGCATGCCGCCGCGCGTACCATGAATCAAGGTATCGAGGCGGTGGAGCGAGTGTCATGGCGACCTACCGGGCAGGGATCATCGGACTGGGATGGATGGGCTGGCTGTACGACGTGGCGACGCGAGAGAAGGCCGACTACGGGCGCGCCGGTCGCGACACGCCCATGCCGCCGCTGCGGCCGGACCGCGACCCACCGCCCACGGCGCACCCGGGTCGGGAGGGCCTGCCGGGCGGATTCGCCGACGCGCTGGTGCTGCATCCGGCGACGGAGCTTGTAGCGGCCTGCGAGCTCTCGGATCCGCGTCGGGAGGCTTTTGGCGAGCGCTATTCGGGCGTCGCCCTCTACGACGACTACCGGGAGATGGTTTCCCGCGAGCGCCTGGACATCGTGTGTATTCCCTCGAATGCCGCCCTCAGGCCCGAAGCCACCCGCGCGGCGGTTGAGCACGGCGCCAAGGGCGTGATCACCGAGAAGCCCATGGCGCCGACGCTCGCCGGGGCCGACGACATGGTCGACGTGTGCGCGGCGGCCGGCGCGCCGCTGGTGGTTGGCGCCGTCAGCATGAACCACCCGGCGGTGGCCAACGCCCGCCGGCTGCTGAACGAGGGCGCGATCGGCAAGCTGCTGAGCCTGGACACGAACCTGGTGATGGCGCAGCACAACTCGTGGAACTATCTGCTCGACTCGCCGGGCGAATGGGTGATCGGCATCGCGGACGACGACGCCAAGGTCGAGGCCGGGCGCGAGTTCAAGGGCGCCGGGTTCATTCGCCTGCGCAGCGGCCTGCCGGTCAGCCTGCGGCCGGGCGCGCCGTGGGTGCGAATCACGGGCGAGACCGGGGAGCTGACCTTCGACTGGCAAGAGCTGCGCCTCTGGCAAGACGTGGAGACGATTTCCGGCACACAGCGCGTCGAGGTGCCGTTCCCCGAGCCGCGCCTGGCCGGCAACTGGTCGGTGATCTACGGCATTGACGACCTGATCACCTGCATGGAGAACGGGGGCGAGCCCCGAGTGAGCGGACGCCGTGTGCGCGACGCCATGGAGATCGAGATTGCCCTCAACGAGTCGCACCGCCGTGGCAACGTGCGCGTCGATCTACCGCTGCCCGACCGCAGCCTGGGGCTGGTGTACGACCGGTTTCGGTGAACGGGGCGCCCGAGGTGTCACTCCGAAACGAAGTGAGGAATCTAAGAAACCTCTGAAAAAAGGCTGAGCGGCCGGGGCAGCGCCTATGCTCACCCGGGACGGGCACTTGGTGAGGGTCAGGATGCTGCCGCCACGCACATTTGCCGACGTGGAGTATGACGGGCAGCCGCGCCAGACGCGGCGGGAGCGCTTTCTGCAGCGCATGGATGCCCTGATGCCGTGGGCGCGGCTCGAGGGGCGCATCCGGCCGGTCTATCCCACGGGCGGCCCCGCTCGCCCGTGGGATTGCCAAAGCGTGTTATAGTGCCCCGCCGCATGGTTTCGGTAACAACTTTGCATAGGGGGCGGCCAATATGACAAGTGCCATTCGTCGGTTTATCGCCTTGATGCTCGTCTTGGTAGCTGTGGTGGTCCTTGCCGTCCCAGCAGGAGCACAAGGACCGGATAAAGTTGATCTTCAGGATGTCAGGAGCCTCCTTGACCAGATAGCGGGAAATGAAGACCCACAGCAGGCGTTCGACAGCCTGCCCTATGAGGCACGGCGAGCTATTGCCAAAGCCCTACTGCCGGGAAGGATCGAGATTGAGATCGAGACTCCCCCGATTGCGTCCGAGTTCGGATCCTCCATGGCAGCCTCAAGCGACCCCTGTGGGACACACAAAGTAACGGCCAAATACTGGGATGGCTCGATCCTTATATGGTCCTACTGGTCTCAGACTGAGTGGTGTTGGAACGGGCAAATTATTACAAGTCACCCCGAATTTTCATACGACGGGAAAGTCCATTCCCATGGACCAGATGATGATGTGACTTGGCGTTTTGTTGCCAACTCGAGGTACAAGAAGACAGGTGGAAAAGGGAGTTGGGAATTCACAGATCGTATCAAGGGGCATTTCGAGGGTTGCGGGGACTTCGATCTGGGTGATTTGGGGACAATTGAGATCTGCTTCCCTGAAGACGTTGAGATCATGAAATACCAGTACGGGAGCGGTAGTTCCGACTCAACAATTGATTGGTGATCATGCTAGACCTAATCAGCCTAGACCCGATCAACTTAGCAATGGGGTCGTCGTCGTTGTGGGTAATCAAACACGTGGGGTTATCACTGGGGCTGTCGCTACTGCCGGTCGTGATTACAATCCTGATTGTTAAGATAGTTCTCTCCTTGGTGCTAACGATTCTTATCGCGCTTACGACGCTGACCGTCCTGGGGCGTGCGGGCACCGTTGATGAGGCCGTTGACATGTTGCTAGAACCGATCGTGCCTGTACTAAAACCCAACCGATCATGACCGTAGAACCTGCACTGATTCTTGCAGCCCTAATCGTCGATCTTATCCTTTCTATAGTGGCGACAGTTCTGGTTATTGTGGCCCTGCTGTTCATCGTGTGGCGCGTGGTGCGCACGCGCCTTCGATAGCGCGACTTCGAGCCGAGCCGCGTACTTCCTATGCTCACAGTGCAAGACTTCGCCGTGCGACTCGGCATGGCAAAGCGTGCACAGATACCGCACGTTATCCAGTTTGTCGCGTCCGCCGTCGGCCTGCGGTGCCACGTGGTGCACGCCGCGCGCGGGTAGGCCGCATAGCTCGTACCGGCCGTCCGCGCGTTGCCGCACTTGACGGCGGATGCTTGGGGAGCGGTGTACCCACAGGTTCACTAGCACCGTCGGCGCTGGCCGCGACGCCTCGCGTGCGGCCAGTCCGTCTGCCTGCGACCAGGCGCACCGTGGGTGCGAATCACGGGCGAGACTGGGGAGTTGACCTTCGACTGGCAAGAGCTGCGCCTCTGGCAAGACGTGGAGACGATCTCCGGCACGCAGCGTGTCGAGGTGCCGTTTCCCGAGCCGCGCCTGGCGGGCAACTGGTCGGTCATCTACGGCATTGACGACCTGATCACCTGCATGCAGAACGGCGGCGAGCCACGCGCCAGCGGGCGTCGCGTTCGCAACGCCATGGAGATCGAGATCGCCCTCAACGAGTCGCACCGCCGCGGCAGCCCACATGTCACTCTGAGCGCTTCAGTCCTGTCATTCCGAACGTAGTGAGGAATCTAAGGAGGTTGGCGCATGCTCCGCGCCCTCTAGATTCCTCGCTGGC
>DAOUKN010000029.1:0-9408 GCA_034421255.1 Chloroflexota bacterium
ATCACCGCGATCAGTAGTCCGAGTGTGGTCGTGACCCCCGTAAACACGACCATCCACAGGAGACTGTTGAGCAGCGCCAGCTGTGTCTCCTCTTTGAGGAAGACGCGCACATAGCTCTCCAGCCCCACGAACTCCGTCGAATTGGAGTTCATCAAGCTGCGGCGAAACGTGTCGATGGAGGGGTAGACCAGGAACACGGCGAGCGCGAGAAGGCCGGGA
The DNA here is from genome assembly GCA_034421255.1 of Chloroflexota bacterium. GTDB lineage: Bacteria > Chloroflexota > UBA11872 > UBA11872 > UBA11872 > JAJECS01. The sequence goes on from DAOUKN010000029.1 coordinate 220, forward strand.
AGCGCCCAGATCCATGGCGCGATCCGACCTGTTCTAATCATCCGCCGCCCCGACAGTCACCGGCCCAGCAGCCCGCGGGCTTTCGCCGCGGGCTGCCAGCGTGCCAATCCAGCAATCGCTACAGGCTCGCGACGACTTTGTCGAAGTCGGCCAGGATGTCGTCGAGACTGTCCGGGTTTCTGAGGTACTTGATGGCGGACTCGAAGAACTTCGGCTGCAGCGGCGCTCCCCACGTGTTGTCGTTGCCGTGGCGGTAGATCTTGGCCTCCTGGAAAATTCTCGCGATCTCTCGGTTGACCGGATTCGAGTACGCATCGAGCGGAATCAGCCGGTTGCTCGAGAGGAATCCCCCTGTGCTGGCCCACAACTGCTGGGTTCCCGTGGAGGTGATGTATCGAATGAACGATGCCGTCTCGGGACGGTCGGTCAGGCTGACCATCACACCGGAGCCGCCGCTGCTCGCGCCCTCGAATTCCGGATTGATCGTCGGGTAGTTGAATACCGAAAAGTCTTCGCCCGGCCGCAACTCCGGGAAGCTGTCGGCGATGGTCCCAAACGCGAAGGAGCCCATCTGGTGCAAATAGGCGCGCGGCGGATCCATGAATGGCAGCACCGCCGCGTCCGACCAACGGGTAGACAAGATCGTGTCCACGCCGCCGAACACGTAGTCGGGGTTGAGCGCAATCTCGCCCCACCGCTCCCACTCGCGCTTGATGCGCGGGTCCGTCCACGAAATCTCGTGGGCGCCCCACGCGTCGTAGACCTGCGGCCCGTGGTCGGCCAGCACGTATTCCTGAATGAAATCGGAGCCCTGCCAGCCGCTGTGAACATCGTGCTCGGTGCCCATGCCCCAGGGCGTCCCGCCCTGAGCCACGATCCGGTCGGACAGGTCGATCATTTCGTCCCACGTGGTCGGAACCTCGAGCCCCTCGGCCTTGAACCGACTGGGGCTGTACCACACGAGCCCCCGCATGTAGAGATACATGTGCACGCCGTAAACCGTGCCGTCGACGGAGCTCATGTCGATGAACGCCGGCGAGTATTGCTCGGCGAACTCGTCCATGTTCAGGAACGTCTCGAGGGGAACCAGGTGCCCGTCCCGCGCGAGCTGGCCGGCGTGGCCGATGCCGAAGAGCACCGCAACGTCCGGCGGGTGCCCACCCTCGGTGCGGGCCGTCATCGTGGCAAACATGTCGGGCGACTGTTCGTGCGCCACCTTGCCGCCGGTGGCTTCCTCCCACGGCTTGACGATGGATTCGAACGCCTCGAGCTCGGCGCCGCCCCACGGCGTGATGACTTCAACCGTGCCCAGCTCGGTCGGTACCTCGACCTCCTGGACGACGACCTTTTCGACCTCCTGGACGACGACCTTCTCCACCTCGCGAGTGACGACCTTCTCGACTTCACGCGTGACGACCTTCTCCACGACCTGCGTCTCGCCGCACGCAGCCAGCGCCGCCGTGCCTACACCCCCGGCAATGCCGAGCAATCCGGCCCGGATGACCTGCCTGCGACTGAGGCCTTTTCGATGGTTCATGCGCGCCGCCTTCCCGCCCGTGTGCTCCGGGCGCCTATCCGTCAAAACTTCGGACCGTTCCCAATTGGCACACCGTGGGACCGTGCGCCCAGATGGAATCGTTGGCAAGGATACCCCGTTGATTCTGGGTATGACAATCGCAGGCAAGATAGACGACCGGTACGAACAATTTTGGATGGATAGATCCGCCACGGCTAATGCGCGACTCGTCGCCGCAGCCTGGCTACGAATCGGGTGCGCTAGGTCAAATCCAGGATTCCGAGCGAATCTCGATGGATGATTCGTTCGATCTCGAAATGCTGACGAACCAGGTGATCCAAGAGTTCATCAAACGGTTGGTCAAGCGTTCACTTTCCGTCGAGCCGTCACGGCTCCGGCGGTCGACGGCTTCCCGGGACCGGCCGCCAACCAGGCGCCGGCGTCAATAGCGATCCGGCCAGAAGCAGTAGCCGTCATTTCGTGGGAATAGCGCGGTGAGAACCTCGTCGGAGACGCCGCTCGCGTGGGCCTGGCCCGTTTCCCGAAACTCACTCAGCATTCGATAGCCGAACAGAAGTTGGGCGAGCCCGAGCCGATCGATCGACAGCTCGGCCGGCGGCGCTTTGCCGCCAAGCGTGAAACAGCCATCGCCGATGTCGGTCTTCACGCGGAGCACCTCGGGAACCGGCAGGTCACTGGCGGCTGCCCGGGCGAGGAGCGCCGGTGTGCACGTCCGCAGGACGGCGTCGAGGTCGACGATGCAGGCCATGTAACCGGCGTTTTCGGGGCGTGTAACTACGGCTCCGCCGCCGTACTGTGTCAGCAGCGGCCCGAGCCCGGTGTCCGGATGCAGGCGGGCAAGCAGACGCGTCGCGCCGCACGACCTCGCAGTTTCGGCGAGACCACCGACCAAGTCCTCCGCGGCCACCTCGCTGCTCGCCGCTGCGTCAGACACGCCGAGGCACCCGTCGGTCAGCTCGCCATCGACCACCGCATAAGCCACCGGCTCCCCCTGATCGTTTCGACTCACCAGGGGGCGCGGCGTTCGCTCCCAACCCGAGCCCAGCTTGGGTCCTTGCCACGTGCCTTCTGGTCGCACGACCGAGCCGTCCAGCGCCGCGTTGGCCGCGTTGTAGAGGCGGGCGATGGCGTCCCAATCTGTTGAACGCACCTCTTCGAGAGGGACCGACGGACTCTCCGTACCAAGCACATCGAGCGCCAGGCGAATCTCATATTCGGGGCAGATCGTGGCGTATCCCCAGCGGTGATAGAAGTCCGAAATCCCGAACAGGGTGCAGATCTCGTATCCCCGGTCGGCGGCGAACCGCTCGCAGGCCTCCATCAGACGCCGCGCATGGCCCTTCATGCGATGCCGCAAGGGCGTCGCCACCCCGGCCACGCCCGCGCTGCGCAGCGTGCCGCCCCATGCACGCACGGTGACATCGACCAGCCACAGTTCGCTGACCATCTCGCCGTCCGCCTCCACCCAGAGGCGACCGACGGCGGGCTGGGAATTCCCCGGGATTAGCCAGACCTCGCGAAGCTGGTCCCCGTCCCACACCTCCTCCCGGCGCGCGCCGGACCCCTCGGCATCGCCAGGCTCGAAATGCGCGTCGGGAAATCCTGGGATGCGAAGCGGGCTGCCGGGTCTTGCAGGGTGGGTTGGGTGTCCTGGGGCCATGACGCCGAGCATAGCGAGCACTTCGTGGCGGGCCGGCCACCCCTTCTGCGGGCAGCGAAGCCGCCCGCGTGTGCCACCATGCCGCCGCGCCGACGGTTGAGGACGCCCTCATGTTGAAAGGCATCGACCCCCTCCTGGGGCCGGATCTGCTGCGCGTGCTCGGGGCCATGGGGCACGGCGACGAAATCGTGATCGCCGACGCGAACTTTCCGGCCGAAGCCAACGCCCGGCGGCTGGTGCGCCTCGACGGCGTCGACGCCACGCGCGCCGCTGAAGCGATCCTCTCGGTGCTGCCGCTCGACGAGTATGTCGACGCTCCGGCTGCGGTCATGGCGGTGGTTGGCGATCCGGACGCCGAGTTGCCGATCATGGACGACTTTCGCCGCATCGCCGAAGCGGCGCACGGGCAGCCGGTGACGTTCGAGCGGGTGGAGCGCTTCGCGTTCTACGAACGCGCGCGCCGGGCATTCGCCATCGTGGCCACCGGCGAGCGGCGGCCCTACGGAAACTTGATCCTGACCAAGGGCGTGCTGTAAACAGCCTGAAGGAAAAACCAGGGAGAACTGCCGCATGTTGACCATGGCCAGACTGTCCGTGGTGGCGTTGACGCTGCTCGCTGTCGTCTTCGCGACTGCCTGCGGCCCGGACGACATGGTTGAGGAGAAAGCCCCCATCGTCTTCAGCGACCTGAATTGGACCAGCGCGCAGTTCCAGAATCGCGTCGCCCAATACATCGTTGAAAAGGGCTACGGCTATCCCACCGATCTGGTGTTCGGCGCCACGCTGCCGTTGTTGCAGGGTCTGCGCCGGGGCGACACCCAGGTAACCATGGAGATCTGGCTGCCGAACCAGGAGGATGCCTGGGTGGATGCGCTGGCCGCGGGCGATGTGGAGTTGGTTGGCGAAAGTCTCGGCCGAGATTGGCAGTCCGCCTTCGTCATCCCCGCATACCTGCAGGAGCAATACCCGGAGTTGGACAGTGTCGAAGATCTGAAAGATGAGAAGTACAAGGCCCTGTTCGCCACCACCGAAACGCGCGGAAAGGCACGTCTCGTGTCCTGCGTCATCGGCTGGGTGTGCGAAGAAATCAATGCGCAGCAAATCGAGGCGTACGGACTTTCGGACCACATCCACATCATCAATCCGGGAGACGGCGCGGCGGCGAATGCCGACCTCTACGGTGCCTACGAGCGACGGGAGCCGTGGCTCGGCTACCAGTGGGGAACCAATGACCCCGCGGCCGAGCTTGACTTGGTCCGTCTCGAGGAGCCTGAGTACGCGGACGAATGCTGGGAGACGACCAAGGCCTGCGCCTACCGGTACGCGACGATTTCGATTGCCGTGCATCGAGACATTCCTGATAGGGCGCCGGAAGTCGTCGAGATGCTCCGAGCCTGGAATCTGGACCTCGAGCGCTACAAGGAAGTCGGCAAATGGCGGCTTGAGAACCGAGATGCCAGCATCAATGAAACAGCGCTCTGGTGGCTGAAGAGCAACGTGAGCGTATGGACGGCCTGGGTTACCCCGGAGGCCGCCGAAGCCATCAAATCCGCGCTGGATGCCAACGAGATTCCCGACGGCTGGACAAACGAATAGCCGAACCGGCGCCTCGTGCTGAACGCCTAGATCAGCAGCGGCGCCAGAAACTGTTGGGCTAGCGTCAGCCCCTTGAGCGCGTCGTTCCCGGGATCGATTCTGGCGCTCCAGAACGGGTCCTCGTGCTCCACGACCAGCGGGCCGGCGTAGCCGACTTCGAGCAGTGCGGTGATAAAGGCCGGCCAGTCGATGACGCCGAATCCCGGAATCCGAAAGCGATACGTTCCCTGGCCGATCCGTCCGCGCTCGGCGCCGATGACGCCGAACCGGTACTGCGCCTCGGGCAGGAACTCGATGTCCTTGGCGTGGGCGTGATAAATGCGCGGGCCAAACTCGCGCGCCGCGCGCAGGTAGTCGACGCCCAGCCAGGCCAGGTGCGAAGGATCGAAGCATAGCCCCAGCGCCTCGTGCGGCACCGCGTCGAAGATCGCCTCCCAATGCGCTGGGGCATACGCCAGGTTTTGACCGCCGTCGGCCCAGTTCTCCATCACCAGGCGCACGCCCACCCGCTGCGCGTGGTCCAGCACCGGCGCCACGCCCTCCGCGAACAGCCGCACGTTGGCGTCGAACCCAAGGTCCGGCGCCATCTGGTGGCCCAGCCACGCCAGCGGGATGTGCTCCGCGGCGGCGTAGTCCAACGCCCGGCGGGCCTCGGCCGCTTGCTCGATCCGTGTCGCCGCGTCGGTGGCGATGGGTTGGCAGACCATGCCCGTGGTCGACGTCGGCTCCAGGCCGTGACGCTCACAGATGGCCCGGGCGTCGGGCTGAAACAGCGGCACGTCGATGGCCTGATAGCCGTTGGCCGCGCCCCAGCCCACGAAGTCCTCGAAGTCGATCGGCGGAAAGTGGCCGTTGTGGAAGTAGCCAAGCTTCACGGCGCCCTCGCTGGGTGTTTCGTGTTTGGCAACATTGCCGCGACGACCGCGCTCGAATCGAGAAGGTGGTTGGCGCGCGGAAGGCGACCGCTCGTTTCCCGCACTTCATTATAACCCCGGTTTTTCGAATTCTCGGCGGGTATCGGCACTGACGGCGGCGGCGATTGTTCCCAAACTTGTGAGGTCCCGACGCTGCGGATTCCTCAACCCGAAATCGCCACCAAGCCCGAAGCTCCCATTGCGTTGAATTCGGCCGCCATCGTGCGGCAGGAGCTTCGTCGTCGTTGGCGAACCATTGCACTGACGGTCGGGCTGATGCTGGCTGGCGCGGCCGTCGGCACTGTTCCGGCTCTGCTGGTTGGCGCTCTCGTCGATCATGCCCTCCCCGGCGGTGACCTCGGGCTGGCGGCGGCCCTCGCCGGCGGGATGGCTGGAGCGGCTCTCGTGCAACTCCTGCTCTCGTCGAGCGAGAGCTACATGCGGTTCTCGATTGGCGAAGCGGTATCGCGACGCCTCCGCAACCGAGCGTTCGATTGCGTCACCGTTGCCCAACTCGTGGAGCTCGAGCAGATCCCCTCTCCTCAACTGGTGTTTCGAATCACCCGATCCTGTGGGCGAATAGGCGAGTGGTACGTCACGGTGTCGCTGCTTCCCTCCGTCTCGCACGCCCTGGTTCTGGTCGCTGCGATGGCGGCCATGCTGGTGGTTGCCTGGCCGCTGGGACTCTTGGCCCTGGTGGCCGTACCAGCCCTGACGCTGGGCGTCGGCCGCCTTGGGCCGCCGGCGACGCAACTCGAGCGACGGCTCTTGCGGCACCTCGAACGCGGCCAAGGATTCCTGCAGGAGGTGCTTGCGGGCATTCGAGTGGTCCGCGTGTTCGACGCCACGGCGCACGAGCGACGGCGATGGCTTCAATGGCTTGACGATCATTGGCGCGCCAAGGTCAAGACCGTCGTCCTGCACGATCTGCTGATCGCTCACGTCGGTCCGGCGGCCCAGGCGCTGGTGACGGCGGCGGTATTCGGGGTTGGCGCCGTCCTCATTGCGGGGGGACATCTGTCGCTCGGTGGGCTGATCGCGGCCGTGGCGCTCGTGCCGCGGATCTACGTCTCCGTGCAGAGTCTCCTGACCCTGCAAGCCAACCGGGCGCGGATTGAAGCGGAATATGAGCGCGTGGATGCCCTGTTCCGCCTGGCTCCGGAGCGAGTTGGCGGCCTGACAGCACCGCGGCTGCCGGCGGCTGATTCGGGATCTCGGATCGAGTTTCGAGAGGCCAACTTTCGCTATGCGCGTGAAGACGCGGGCGTCTTCGATGTCTCGTTCTCGGTCCGGCCGGGCGAATTCCTCGGCATCGTGGGGGAAACCGGCAGCGGCAAGTCGACGCTGCTGGATTTGATGATCGGCCTCTATGCGCCGCACGCGGGATCGGTGCATATCGACGGCATCGACACGCGCGAGATCGATCTTTCGTGGCTGCGCCGGCAGGTCGGCTACGTGCCCCAGGAGCCCAAGCTGTGGGACGCGACCATCGCCGACAACATCCGCTATCCAACCGGGGAGGCTGGTGCCGACGAGTTGGAGCGGGCGCTGCGGGATGCTCAGCTTGACGAATTCATCGCCAGGCTTCCGCAGGGACTCGAAACCACCGTTGGCGAGCAGGGCCACGAGATTTCGGCCGGCGAGCGGCAGCGCATCGCCATCGCCCGCGCGCTGCTGCGAGACCCGCGCCTGCTGATCCTGGACGAAGCCACGGCTTCGTTGGACGTGGTCACCGAACGCGACGTGCGGCGCGCGCTTGCCGCGTCGCGCCAAGGTCGAACGCTGATTGTGGTCACCCACCGGATCGAGACGGTGATCGGCGCGGATCGGATCGTTGTGATGGACCGCGGCCGGGTGATTGAGCAGGGGAGGCCGGACGATCTGCTCCAAGCCGGCGGTCGGTTCGCCGGCTTGCGCCGCGCCCAGGTGGGTGACGCGGCGGCGAACTGAACGAATTGGCTCGGGTCGGGATTAGGCCCGAGCCCCGCACTTGTCGGATGTGCTTGGCGCGACCTGCGAGCTGCGACTGTGTATGCTCTGGCGAGCGTATTTCTGTATTTACGCTATCCTTGGCCGGACCGAAACCAGCGTGGAGACTACGTGGATGACCACAACGAAAAAGCGACTCACGCTCGATTTGGACCTGCCCATTCAACGGCGCCTGAAGGTGATTGCCGCGCTCAAGGGCGTCTCCATGCGCCGGTACTGCCAGGCCGCCATTGACAAGGAGTTGGCTCACGACGAGGCGCAGGGTTTCACTGATCTGCCATTCGGCCATGAGGCCCTGAATCGCCTCGCCGGCCTACAGCACGAGATCTTTCAGGGCGAGACCGTTAGCGGAAACTCGGCTGACTTGATCGGTGAGGCCCGCGCAACACGAACCGATTTGTGAGTGACCACGTGGTGGTGGACGCTAGCTTGGCGGTCAAGTGGCTGGTGCGCGAGGTCCACTCCGACAAGGCGCTGGCGCTCGCCCACTCATGGGCCAGTCGGGCCATCCAACCCGTGGCGCCGCACCTTATGCCGGTAGAGGTGGCCAATGTGCTGCACCGCCGCGTGATTCGCCGTGAAATTGCGCCGGAGACGGCCATCCGTCTCATGGAGGGCCTGCTGGCGTCCGGCATCGAGCTGCGGGGAACTCGCGACCTGCACCGCCGAGCCCTGCTCCTCGCCGCCCGGCTGCGCCAAAACGCCGTCTACGACGCGCACTACCTGGCGCTAGCCGAGGCGCTGCAATGTGAACTATGGACGGCCGATGAGAGGTTCTGCCGGGCGGCGGCGCCCGTGATCGGCAACGTCAGGTGGCTGGGCGAAGCTGGTGCGCATGAAGTGTGAGGCGTCATTGCGGCGGTCGCCAGCCCGGATTCAGCACGGAGGGACTCACACAAAGCGTCCGGATCCCCGGGTCAACAATCGCCAGGCGGGTCCGCTCGCGTAGTCGGCTTGCCGGCCACCAGCAGAAACTCGCCGGGCAGTCGCTGCACCGCAGCCAGGTCGTCGCCGAAGCGCCACTCGGCCGTGCTGGGGGATTCCACTAGGCGCTCGATGTGTAGCCCGGCTTGCGCCACGCTGGTGACGATGTCACCGATAGTCCACGTCCAATCCCACTTCGTCTCGGGGGCGTCCTCGCCACCCGGGAAATGGCACCACCCGGTCGATGCCACCGGACGCCGGTCGAAATAGTCCGTCACATGCTCAATCGAGCCGTCACGCACCTCGACGCGGGCGATGACCGGGTGCTCCTCGCGCACGATGAGGCGTCCCGAGGGCTTGAGCAAGCGGTGGATTGCCGCGGCCCAGATGTCGAGGTCGGGCAACCAGACCAGTGCGCCGCCGCCGGTATAGACGATGTCGAACGACGCTGGCCGGAGCAGATCCTCCGGGAGCGCATAGACGTCCGCGGCCAGGAACTCGGCGGATACTCCGGCGGCGGCGGCCTTGGCTCTCGCCAGCTCGATTTGCCTTGGGCTGATGTCGACCCC
>DAOUKN010000030.1:0-6956 GCA_034421255.1 Chloroflexota bacterium
TCGATCAGCGCGGGCAGCCGGGCCGCTTCTTTGGACATCGCGACACGCTGCCGCTGGCCTCGCGCCCCGACGTGCTGTCATTCCAGACGCCGCCGCTGGAGGCCGACCTCGAGATCGCCGGTCCGGTGGAGGTGCGCCTGTTCGCGGCGAGCACGGCGGTCGATACGGACTTCACCGCCAAGCTGCTCGACGTGTATCCCCACGACCGCGACGCGCCCGGCAGCACGCCCGGGGGCTACGAGTTGAATCTTTGCGACAGCATCATCCGCGCGCGCTTCCGCAACGGCTTCGAGGCGGAGGAGCTGATGACGCCCGGTGAGATCTGCGAATTCCGCATCATCCTGTATCCCACGGCCAATCGCTTCGCCCGCGGGCATCGCATTCGGGTCGACATCTCGTCGAGCAACTACCCCCGCTTCGACGCCAATCCCAACACCGGTGAGCCGCTGGGGCACGCCCGCCGCGTCAAGACGGCCGACCAGTCGGTCTTTCACGACATCAACTGGCCGAGCCGGCTGCTCATCCACGCGCGCGCCGATTCGGCCGGCGCGCCGACGGGCCAGCCAGGAGCCTGAGGAGTGAACCGGACATTCGGCGGCACGACCATTGCGTGCGTTCGCGGCGACATCACGGAGCAAATTGTCGACGCGATCGTCAACGCGGCCAACGCGCAGTTGGCCGGCGGCGGGGGTGTCGACGGCGCCATCCATCGGGCCGGAGGCCCCTCGATCATGGCCGAGTGCCGCACGATTGGCGGATGCCCGACGGGCCAGGCCGTGCGCACCGGGGCCGGGGACCTGCCGGCCGATCACGTCATTCACGCGGTGGGACCCATCTGGCGCGGCGGCGAGCAGGGTGAAGCCAACCTGCTGGCCTCGGCCTACGAGTCGAGCCTCAGGACCGCCGCGGAATCCGGGGCGCGCACGATCGCCTTCCCCTCGATCAGCACCGGCGCCTACGGCTACCCCAAAGTAAGCGCCGCCGCCATCGCCATGGGCGCCGTCGCCTCACACGCGCCGGAGTTGGGCTTGCGCGAGGTCCGGTTCGTGCTCTTCAGCGACGCCGACTTGAAGGTCTACCAGCAGGCGCTGTCGGACGTCGCCCCGTCCGAAGCGAGTGGCCGCTAGGACAGCGTCGGCGGCCCCATGCGTCGCGGGTCCCGCGTCGGCGGTTGCAGGATCCGTTCTTGGGCTTCGGTGAGCCCCTCGACTCCGGCACCGTCGGGATAGGGCATCCACCAGGCAAGCGGTCGCGGGCTGTATTTGTAGAAAATCGTGCGGCGTTCGGCCGCGCCGTGCCACGGCAACGGTCCGTGCGTCAGCGCCTCGGTGAAGAGCACCGCGGTCCCAGCCGGTCCGATCACGCGCTCGACGAATGGCTGCGCCTCTTCGAGGCCCTTCCAGTCGGAGGGAAACGGCAGGTTGCTCTTGTGGCTGCCCGGCACGCAGGCAAAGCCGCCGTCGCCCGGATTGACGTCCATGAGATTGATGGCCACTACGCACAGGCCGTTATAGAAGCGGTCGTCGGCGAACTCGAAATACTGCGCCGAGTCATAGGGCACGCGCCCGCCGTGCAGCGTGGCGCCGATGGGACTGAGTCCTCCGCGAATTATGTCAAGGTAGGTGTGATCCAGGCGCACGTGGTCGCCCACCATGTCGACGACATAGGGCAGCAATTTGGGATGGTCGATGAGGTCGCGGTAGGGCGCACCCCAGGTCAGCAATTCCAAGAAACGGTGCGAGGACCAGTCCTGGTCGGGAAGCGCCGCAATCTGGTCGTCGAGAGCGTCGTTGAGCGCCGCCACCTCGGCGGCATCCAGCGCGTCTCGCACCACCAGGAACCCCTGCAGGTCGAAGAGATACCGCTCGTGCTCAGTCATGGGACCATCCACCCGGCATCTGCCGCGGCCCATGCTGGCACATCCGGCCACCGAGGGGACAGATTGCGACCGCCGGATTCCCGACAGACCGGGCGTGGGGCGCTAGTTCCCCGTCGTTTCGAGGCGCACTCGTGGGTCGATATACGTATAGAGCACATCGACGAGCAGGTTCGCCACGGCGTAAATCACGGCGGATAGCAGCACCAGGCCCTGCACCACCGGATAGTCGCGGTCGATGATGGCGTCGATCAGCCGCAGTCCCAGTCCCTGGCGGTGGAAGACGGCTTCGATGATCACGGCGCCGGCCAGCAAGCCGCCAAACTCGAGGCCGATGACGGTGACCACTGGAATCAGGGCGTTGCGTAGGGCATGCCCCATCACCACCACGCGCTCACGCAGTCCTTTCGACCGCGCCGTGCGCACGTAGTCGCGCGAGAGCACGTCGAGCATCGATGAGCGGGTCAGCCGCGCCAGGATGGCGGATGCGGCGGTGCCCAGGGTGAGCGCCGGCAGGATCAGCTCCTTGCCGTAGCCGTTGGAGACCGCCGGCAGCATGCCCACGCCGTCGTCCGTCTGCCACTTGATGGCGAACACCAGAATCAGGAGCAGGCCGACGAAGAAGGGTGGGAACGAGATACCCAGGATGGCGAACATCTGCGCGCCGTAGTCGACAAACGTGTGGCGCTTGATGGCCGATATCACGCCCGCTCCAACGCCGATGGTGATGGCCACGGCCATGCTCGCCATCGTCAACGCAAACGTTGCCGGCCAGTGGCTCGCAATCATGTCCACGACGGGACGTCGATAGGCGATCGATGTCCCAAGATCGCCACGCACCACGTCCCAGACGTAGAGGACGAACTGGTGCGGCGGCGATTTATCGAGGTTGTAGCTCTCGCGCAGCGTCTCGATCGCCTTGCGGCTGACCTCGCCGCCCTCGCGGCTGGTGGCGCCGGAGCCGCCGATTTCGCCCGACTGGTAGAAGATCTCGATCGGGTCGCCCGGAATCAGCCGCATCAGCACGAACACCACAATCAGCACGCCGAAGAGGACGGGGATCATGTAGAGGACGCGACGGATGATGTATCCAGCCATGGCTACGTCATTCTAGTGGTGAAATCGGACGGCAGGCGCCCGACCGCCAGTTGACGGTCGGGCGCCTGCGGCATTCCGAGAGTCGCTACTCCTGGGTGCTGTAGAACTGCCCGTAGCTGGGCAGGTAGTCAATACCCAAGTGCAGCACGCCGCCGATGCGGTCCGGGTTGGACAGCCACGGCAGGTAGTCGTGAACCAACGGGATCGCGACCGCGTTCTCCATGAGGTAGAGCTCGGCTTCCTCCCACAGAGCACGCTGCTCGTCGGGATCGAAGCTGGCCCGCGCGGCGTCCAGCAGACCGTCGATCTTCGCGCCCTCCGTCGCGGTGGCCGGAACGCCGTCCCACTCGAAGAACGAGTAGGCGCGGCCCGGTCGACCGTAGAAGGACGTGTGGAAGCGGTCGTAGAGCACATCGCCGTTCGGACCCGCCACGCCGATCCACGTGGTGTGGAAGGCGCCGTCCTGCGCCTGCTCGCGGTGGGTGGCCTCGTCCATCTTCGGGATGTTCACCTGGATGCCCAGGCTCCGCTCGACGTCAAGCTTGAACAGCTCGACCACGGGGTCGCCGCGGTCGGGGTAGCTGATCTCGAGCTTGCGGCCGTCCGGCGCGTAGCGGAAGCCGTCTTCGCCCAAGGCGTAGCCGGCCTCGTCAAGCAGCGCGCTGCCCTTGGCGGGGTCGTAGGTGTAGAGCTGGCCAGCGGCGTCGCTGCGGCCCACGGTGCCCGGCACCAGCAGGTTGCTGATGTTGGTCGGAGCCGTGCCGCCGTTGGCGCGCACCGTCACGGTTCGCCGGTCGACGCCAAACAGCAGCGCCTTGCGCACCGCCAGGTCGTCCAGCGGCCAGAGCTGCGTGTGCAGCGGCATGTACTGACCCATGCCCGGCGCCGCGAAGCCGATGACGTGGTACTTCGGGTTCTCGGACACGCGCTTGTAGTCGGCGAATGACCAGTTCAACAGGATGTCGACCTCGCCCGCCTCGAAGGCCTGGGCGTTGTCGGTCATGTTGAAGCCGAAGATCTGCGACCGCATGCGGTCGGGGTAGGCCGGACCCTGGTTCGGCAGGTACGACGGGCCCCAGGCCCAGTGGTCGAACCGCTCGCCGACGATCTTCACGTCGTCTTCCCACTCCAGCATCTTGAAGGGCCCGGTGCCGACCGGGTGGCGGTCGAGCTCCGCGCCCATCTCCGTGATGGCCTTCGGCGAGGCGAACACCACGTGCTGGTGAGCGATGAACTTCAGGAAGAACGCCTGCGGCTGGTCGGTGTGGAACCGGACCGTGAAGTCGTTGACCTTCTCGACACTGGAAATGCCGGCGATGTCGCGCACGACGTGGCCGCGCGGCAGCTCTTCGTCGAGGAATCGATCGAAGTTGAAGATCATGGCGTCCGCGTCGAACGGCGTCTCGTCGTGGAAGACCACGTCGTTCCGCAGCGGGACCGTCCAGCTCAGCTTGTCATCCGAAACCTCGGGCAGGTCGGAGGCCAGCGTCGGCAGGATCGCGTTCCCGGGGCCGTAGTTGTAGAGCAGCTCGTAGAACATGCCCGCCGGCTCGGCGGTGCGTCCACCCCACGTCGCCGGGTCGAAGTTCGTCGGGTTGCCGAAGGTCATGTAGCTGACCTCGCCGCCAACCTTGGGGTCCCACGGCTTCAGGCCAATGTTGACTGCGGAGTCGAGGTTGTGAATGTCGATGCCCGGCGCGCGCTCGGCGGCCTGCTCAACGATCTTCTCGACGACCCGCTCGACGACCTTCTGGACTTCAACCTCGCGGATGACTTCCTGGGTGACGACCTTCTCGACCTGGACCTCTTTGATGGTCTCGACCGGGACTTCCTTGATCACCTCTTTGGTGACGATCGTCTCGACCGGGACTTCCTTCACCACTTCCTTGGTGACGACCGTCTCGACCGGAACTTCCTTCACTACCTCTTTGACTTCGGTGACCGTGACCGTGACCGTCTTCTCGACGACCTCGGCCTCGCCGCACGCGGCCAGAGCGGCTACTCCAACACCGCCCGCCAGCGCCGCCGCCCCACCACGGAGCAGCTTGCGACGACTCAATGACTTACTCGGACCCATAGACTTCCCCTCCTATGTGGGGTGAATCGTGCTTGCACGCGGCGCGCATACTACACGACTCCTGTAAATCAGGCACACGTTTACCTGTTACCGGCACGAATTCGGGACGCTCAGTGAGACCACGCTCCCGCTTGCGGATCGAGCGCCTCGCGCAGCCCGTCCCCCAACAGATTGATCGACAGCACCGTGATGGCGATGGCGAGGCCGTTGAACGTCGAGATCCACCATGACGATCGCAGCAGGTGCCGGCTCGACGACAGCTCCAGGCCCCACTCGGGCGACGGGCGCTCGGCGCCCAGGCCCAGGAAGCTCAAGCCGGCGGCGGCCAGGATGGCCCCGCCCAGACCCAGCGTGGCCATGATCAGGATTGGGCTGACGATGTTCGGCAGGATGTGGCGCAGCATGATGCGGACGTCGGACATGCCCACGGCGCGCGCCGCCCGCACGTAGACCAGCTCCCGCGCGGCGAGCGTCGTCGAACGCACCACGCGCGCATAGAACGGGATGCCGGCCACTCCCAGCGCGATCATGGCGTTGTTGAGGCCCGATCCCAGAGCGGCGACGACCGTCATCGCCAGCAGCAAGCCCGGGAACGCCAGCATCACGTCAATGATCCGGCTGATGACCATGTCCACCCAGCGCCCGAAATAGCCCGCCGACAACCCAATCAGCGTTCCGGCGATGGCCGAAATCGTCACCGCGGAGAATCCGACGCGAAGCGAAATCCGAGAGCCGCGCACGATGCGGCTGAAGACGTCTCGCCCGATGTCGTCGGTGCCAAGCGGGTGGCCCTCCGAACCCGGAGGCAGATCGGCCGCCATGATGTCGAAGTGGTTTTCCGGTTCGGTCGCAATCACATCGGCAAAGATCGCCGCCAGCGAGATGATGATCAGAATGCCCAGCCCGGCGAGGGCCGCCTTGTTCCGTCGCAGCCGGCGCCACGCCATCGTCCACTCGCTGCGCGGCTTTGGCGCAGCGGCGGCTTCGAGCCCGGTCTCGCTCTGAACAATCGTGTCGCCGGCCAACATCACTCCTTCGCGTGAGTTTCCAACCAGTCCGCAGCAGTCGCTACGGCCGCACCCAGCGGTCGCGCGCCTACGCTACCACTTCAGTCGTTTGGGGCCGACCACGAATGCGGTCCATTCGTGGCGCCGGTGCCGGCCATCCGAACAGCCGGCCACGTGGGCCGCGAAACGCGCAAACCGGCGCAGCGTCTCAAATCGCGCGCCCACCGCGCAAGCCCGCCGTCCGCCAGATTGACACGACGGCGCGCCACGGCTTACGTTCCACCTTGTGATGACGGCTCGCTCCCGGCGAGCCGAGTGGGTGCCCCTCGCTGATCGCGGCACCCCTGGCATTGTTCCGCCTGCGCCACCTGAACCGTTGACGGCAACCGGGGCAGGCCACATCTCGCGTAGATCGGCGGGGGAGCCGGTGTGTCGACGGACGCCCTAAGAGAGCCGACCAGCGCAACAGCGCAGGACCCCCTCGAACTGCGGCCGCCGCGCAGCGAGTTGCAGATGTCCTATCGCCGCTTTTGGCGCCACAAAGCGGCCGTCCTCGGCCTCACCATCCTCATCATCATCAGCATCGGCGCGATTTTCGCGGACGTCATCGCCATCGAGCCCGAAGAGACCTTCTACAGCTTCGATGAGCTCCAGACCAAGAAATGGCTGCCTCCGCTGACCGACGGCCACCTGATGGGCACCGACGACATCGGGCGTGACGTGTTCAGCCGCGTCGTCCGCGGCTCACGCGTGTCGCTGCGCGTGGGCTTCTTCGCCGTCGGCATCGCCAGCGTCGCGGGCACGTTATTTGGTCTCGCCGCCGGCTACTTCGGCGGGTGGGTCGACCAGATGGTCAGCCGGGCCATCGACGTGATGCTGGCCTTCCCGGACTTGCTGC
>DAOUKN010000031.1:0-3703 GCA_034421255.1 Chloroflexota bacterium
ACGCTCGGTTTCGTCCCGCTTCCAACGCAGACGCCGGACGCGAGCCTCGCCGGCCAGGCCGACGCGATGGCCAAGCTCGGTGAGCCGCATGTCGGCGCTGTCGTGCCGCAGCAGCAGGCGGAACTCGGCCCGCGAGGTGTGCAGCCGATAGGGCTCGGTGAGGTCCCGGCTCACCAGATCGTCGATCATCACGCCGATATAGGCCTGGTCGCGTCCGAGGACCACCGGTTCGGCGTCTCGGATGCTCCGCACGGCGTTGATTCCGGCCATGAGCCCCTGGGCCGCCGCTTCTTCATAGCCCGTGGTGCCATTAATCTGCCCGGCGAGGAAGAGACCGGCGGCGCGCTGGGTCTCCAACGTGCGCGTGAGTTGGAAGGGGCGGACGAAGTCGTACTCCACTGCGTAGCCCAATCGAATCACCTGCGCGTCGCGCAGCGCCGGCACGCTGCGAAGCATCGCGATCTGGACTTCGGCGGGAAGGCTCGTGTTGGCGCCCTGCACGTAGACCTCCGGCGTGGCGAAGCCTTCCGGCTCGAGAAACAGCGTGTGCGCCGGCTTGTCCGCGAAGCGCACGATCTTGTCCTCGATGGAGGGGCAATAGCGCGGGCCGGGAACCGTGATCGCGCCGTTGAACATGGGCGCGCGGTGCAGATTCGCGCGAATCATGGCGTGCGTGCGCTCGTTGGTCGCGACCCGATAGCACGGCATCTGCAAGCGCCACCCCGAATCAGACGCGTGGGGATAGGCGGCGTGCCGCGGCTCCGAGAGCCGTTCGTCGACGGGCACGGGATCGAAGCTGAAGTGCAGCGGATCGGTGGATCCGTGCTGGACCTCGGAGTGTGAGAAGTCGATCGTGCGTGCGTCCACGCGCGGCGGCGTGCCGGTCTTGAGCCGCCCGAGATCGAACCCATGTCGCGCCAGGTCTTCCGCCAAGGCGGTGGACGGCGCCTCGTCCGCGCGACCGCCGGGCGTCGACTCGTCGCCCCGGATCAGCCGCCCCTTGAGGAACGTGCCGGTGGTGACGACGACCGCTCGGGCCGTGTAGGCGCGGCCGTCCGCGGTGCGAACGCCGGCGACCCGCCGGCGTCGCTCGCCGCTCCCGGCGAGTTGGCGCCAGATCAGGCCCTCAACCTCGCCCTGGACGAGATCGAGTCCGGGCTGGCGCTCGACCACCTGCCGCATGGCGACGCCGTAGAGCCGCTTGTCGGATTGCGCCCGCAGCGCGCGCACCGCCGGTCCCTTGCCGGTATTCAACTCCCGGATCTGGATGAGGGTTCGGTCGGTGTTGCGGCCCATCTCGCCGCCCAGCGCGTCGATTTCACGCACCAGGTTCCCCTTGGCCGGACCGCCAATGGATGGATTGCACGGCATGAGCGCCACACCCGACGTACCGAGGGTGAAGACCAGGGTGCGGGCGCCCATGCGGGCGGCGGCCAGCGCGGCCTCACAGCCCGCATGGCCCGCGCCGACCACGATGACGTCGTAGTTCACGGCGGATGCCATGGTCAGGGGCGGCCCGAAACCGCGCCGGTCCGTCCCGATCCGAGACGAGGTTCGCGGGCTACAATTGGCGTCAACGTTGGCCGGCCGATCGTTCCATTGGTCGCGCTCCGGAGCCCATTATCGTTACCAGCGGGCCTGACTTCACCACCCAGGTGGTCGACGCGTTCGTTGTGCCCACCGAAACCGGGGCCGCGTTCTTCGTCGATGCGGACTACGCGGAGTTGGACGCCGCCAACGGGCCGGTGCAATTGGCCATCTACAGCCCCTATGAGGTGTCGCCCGGCGAGATTGCGGTAGTCCGTGGCCGGCTGGAGGCCGACCTCTTCAGCTACGCGGCATCGGCGGCGGGTCTGGGACGGGCGTGGATGCGCCACGCACTGCTGGCGATCCTCGAGCTCACGATCCTCGGGGTGCTCGTGGCGTTCCTGATTGCCAATCCATCACGCGTCGCATTTATCGTGGGCTGGGCGCTGCCCTTTGGATTCTTCATCGCCTCTCGCTCGGCGCTGCACGCGTTCGCCCAGCGTGAGTACGGCGCGCGTGCGCGCCGCCTGCTGGAGTCCGGGGCGGTGCTGGCCGAACCGGCCATCTCGCAGTTCGGCGGGAGCCTGGCCCACGTGCGTGACATCTGGCGCGGACTGGAGGAAGGCGCGTTTGCCCGCGACACGGTGGCGCTCGAGCTTGCCTCCGAGCGGCTGCTGCGCTGGCCCGGGGCCGTCACGTTCTATCGCTCCCAACGACAGGCGGACGAGCCCTCGCGGCCCCGGCCGCTGCGAAGTCGGCTGGCGCGCCTGCTCCTCCCCAAACGACCCGACGCCCCGCTGACGACGCTGATCGCGCGACCCCGCCCATGATGCAACTCGTGTGCTGGGCAGTCCCTGTGCGCGGCGGCTATGTGCTGCGCGCCGATCAGGCGGCGCAGGCCGCCGTTCGGGCCGCGGATGGGCGCCGACCGCAATTCGTTGACTGGGCCGTGGCCATCGTGCATCCCGGGTCTTCGGGCTTCTCCGCGGAGCGGGTCCAACGGCCAACCGTCCTGGCGATCGAGTCGGCGTTGCGCCGCGGCGCCCAGACGCGCCCCAACCCCATTGGACGATTGGAGCGCCTGCGCCGCTCGTGGACATCGCTGGCGCTGGGCGTGGCGCTGGTGGTGCTTTCCGGCACGCACTGGGTGCTCGCGCTGGCGGGTGCGTGGCTGCTCGCCGGACGCCCCTGGATCGCGGCGCTCCTGCGCATCGGTCCGTCGGATTCATCCGCCACCGCGTGGACCGCCGCGGACGTGCACATCACCGCCGCACCGCACGCCGGTCTCGGCCAGGTCGCCGACGCGCTTGGGCAGGCGCCCGACGACGCCGGTGGCTACGGACAGGCGCTGGCGGCAGCCCAAACGCTGGGGCTCGACGAGGCTGCGGAGGTCTATTCGGCATTGATCAAGCACCCAAACCCAATGGCGCTGCCGGTCGAGGTTGGCATGTGGACGCCCTCGGCGTCGGTCGAAGAGCGGGCGCTAGGTGGCGTGGCACAAGATGTCGCCGACGCGCCGATCGAAGGCGCCGACGCCGCTGCGGAAACCGACCCTGAGCCTGGTAACGACGCGTCCGACGATCCCATGGACCGCCTCCCATGATTTCGGCGGGGGCGCGGAGTCTCGAGATTCCCATGGATATCGATCGATTCACGGACAGTCTGCGGGGCAGCAAGTGGCGCGAGATCCGGCAAACGCTGGGCGACACCTATGAGGTGCGAACGCTGTACGAGGGTCCGCTGCCGGGCCTTCCGCGCGCGCAGGTCGTCCGGCTGTCATCGGGCGATCCCGACAGCCCCATTCGAATTCTGTTCGACGCCGTGCCGCTGAGCCTTTCGCGGCCGGTGCTGGTTGCCGGGCGCGCGGTGACCCGGGTCTTCACCTCGCGCGCCCGCGAACGCGCCGAGTTGCTCGATCGCATTGCCGTGCGGATCCATGTGATCGAGGTCGACGGCGACGCCGCCGACATCCCGCCGTTGCCTTTGGCGACAGGGCTCGACGGCGGTTTGCGTCTGGCACACAGCGTCACCAACGAGGAGGCGTGGAGCGCGTTGCGCGAGTCGGTGCAGCGGTTCCGGCCGACGCTTGCCATGGACCTGCGCGATGCCGGGGCCGCGGTCCCCAACGCGAATCTTGCCCTGGTGGTGCATAGCCTCACGCACGCCGCCGGCGCCG
>DAOUKN010000032.1:0-5419 GCA_034421255.1 Chloroflexota bacterium
GGCACCGTGGGGCTCGACCCGCAGCCGGTGATCATCAACAACCGGGTGAGGAACTTCCCGGACGACGAGGCGAACCTGTGGTTCGGCGCCGGGGCGAACTTCACCAAACCCTACCGCGCGTTCCAATGGTTCATTCCCGACGCGTGAGTGTGCGACGCTGCCAGGCACCGCGGTCGATGAGGGAGAGGCGCGATGGCAGGCGGTGACGTGACGCAGGCGATGGTGGACTTCTACCGCGTCCACGGGGCGGTGAAGCTGCCGGGGCTCATCAGCCCTGACGAGGCTGCGGCCTACCGCGAGGAAGGGATGAAGCTGCTGCTGGCGGGGCCGACGGGCGAGCTGGATATCGATGGCGCGAACCAGCAGCGGGTGCAACTGTGGAAGTGGAACGAGACGCTGCGCGAGTTGACGATGCTTCCCCGGCTGGGGGCGGCTGCCGAGCGGCTGGCGGGAATGCCGCTGCGCCTGTGGCACGACGACATCATCGCCAAGCCGCCGCACAACGACGGGCCGACCCGGCCGCACCAGGACATGCCGCTGTGGGCGCTGGGCAACACGCCCGGCGCGCTCACCGCCTGGATCGCGCTGCAGGACACGTCGGTGGAGATGGGCTGCATGAGCTTCGCCATGGGCAGCCAGCACTGGAAGGACCTGCCCAAGGAGGTGGCGCACGGCCACCGGCCGGACATCGCCAAGGGCTCACTGCAGAACGTGGACGAGGTGGCCTGGTTGCCCCGAATCACCATTCCGCTCCAGGCGGGCGACTGCACGTTTCACAACGGCTACACATTTCACATGGCTGGTCCGAATCTCACGGACGAGTGGCGCGTGGCCCATCGAGTGGCGATGGTGGACGCGTCGGCGGTTTACGACCCGCACCTGCCGCACCCGGTGGTCGATCACCTGGGCCTGGATCCCGGTGACGGACTTCCCGACCGTGCGTTTCCGCTGGTGGCGGGCTGGGCCGAGGCGGCCATGCCAAGCTAGCCATTCGACAGAACGCGGGGTGTCCATCGTGAACGCCGGTGACGATCGACGGCGCCTGACGAGCGATGCCTTCCGGCCCGCGTATCACTTCACGGCGCCGGCGAACTTCCTCGGCGATCCAAACGGGACGATCCACTGGGACGGCGCGTATCACCTCTTCTACCAGCACAACCCGGACGAGGCCTACGACAATCCGCGGCGGATGCACTGGGGTCATGCGGTGAGCCACGACCTGGTGCATTGGCGGGACTTGCCCATCGCGCTGGCGCCCCAGCCCGGCGGACCCGACCGCAGCGGCTGCTACAGCGGCGGCGCCATTGATCTCGACGGGGCGCCGGCGCTGGTGTACTACGGCAATCCCGACGGCATTTGCGTGGCCACGAGCGCGGACGGGCTGCGCACGTGGTCGCGGCATCCGTCCAATCCACTCATCCCGCATCCAACCGATCCGCAGGCCGTGTGGCGCGCCTGGGACCCGTGCGCCTGGCGGGACGGCGACACGTGGTATCTCGCGTGCGGCGGCAAGATCGAAGGCGCCGGGGACACGGCGTTTCTGTTCCGCTCGCGGGACTTCGTGCAGTGGGAGTACCGCGGGTTGCTTTATGAACCAGGCAACGAGAGCGATTGCGCGGTTCCGGACCTGTTCCAATTGGGTCAAGCGCACGTCCTGCTGTTCGCCAGCCACGAGCGCGGGGTGCAGTACTACGTGGGCGCGATGGACGGCGAGCGATTCGTGCCGCAGCGGCATGGCCGCATGAACTTCGCCGGGTTCTCGCTCGAGAGCGGGACGCTGTGTGCCGGGCTTTCGCTTCGCGACGACGCCGACCGACGCCTCATGTTTGGCTGGGTGACCGAGGGCCGCACGGAAGCCGCCCAACGGGCTTCGGGTTGGTCGGGCGTGATGTGCCTGCCGCGAGTGCTCGCGCTCGGCGGCGACGGCCTGCTGCGCATCGAGCCGACGCCTGAGCTGCGAGTGCTGCGGGGCGATTTTCGGAGGTTCGACGGGGTGCACGTGGCGGCCGGCGCGCCGGCGCCGCTGGACGACTTGGACGCATCTTGCGCCGAGTTGGCCGTGTCATTTGCGCGCGAGACCGCGGGGGAGATTGGCATCGCCGTGGGCCGCTCGCCGGACGGGGCGGAGGAGACCCGAATCGTCTATTCGCGCGCCGAAGGCCGCATCACCCTCGACCCCGGGGCTTCGAGCGCCGCCCCAGACGTGGTGGGGCGCGCGGTCCAGCACGCACCGCTCGAT
The DNA here is from genome assembly GCA_034421255.1 of Chloroflexota bacterium. Lineage (GTDB taxonomy): Bacteria > Chloroflexota > UBA11872 > UBA11872 > UBA11872 > JAJECS01. Next base: position 2,240 of record DAOUKN010000032.1, read on the forward strand.
TTGGACGAGGACGAGGCGCTGCAGCTGCGGATCTACGTCGACCGCTCGATCGTCGAGGTATTCGCCAATGGGCGACAGTGCCTCACCCAGCGGATCTACCCCTCGCGCCTGGACAGTCGCGGCGCGGCGCTGCTCGCGGAATCGGATGCGATTGCGCGCTCGGTCGATGCCTGGCGGATGCGCTCGATCTGGTCGTGACCTGGCGGGACCGACCTGGTGGATGACTTGGGAACAGCCGCACCGGACGCGAATGTCTCGTCTATGCTGACCGCTGGCGACTGTCGCATCGCCTCTCGGGGACGCCACCCCCGGAATCAGCGGCCTGCCCAGGTAGCTCAATCGGCAGAGCGGCGGTTTTGTAAACCGCAGGTCGTGGGTTCGAGTCCCACCCTGGGCTCCACGATGCCGAGTCGCCCACCGGATCGCCATGATCGTTGATCCCGCGGTAGTTCCAGGCTTGCTGCTGCTGGCGGCAGAGCTTGTCGTGCTGGCCGCCGTCGGGTTCGCGGTGGCGCGGGTGGCGCTGGGGCAAACCGACGACCTGCTGGCGCTGGCGCAGGGTCTGGTGATCGGCCTCGCCCTTTGGGGGCTGGTCACCAACTTCGTCGTCTACCTTTTGCCCGGACTCGCCGGGGCCCTCGTGGGCTGGATGGTCGTGCTGGCGCTTGGCGCGGGAATTGTCTGGCGCCGGCGCGGGAGCATCCGGGTGCAGCCCCGCGTCGCCGCGGGATTTGCGGTGGCGGTTCTGGCATTGCTGTGGATTGCGCTGGCCGGACGCCAGCTCATGCCGAATCCCGACCCCTACATCCATCACGGGTTCATCGCGGCGATGCGCGCCGGCGGGCCGCACCCGCCGGAACTGCCGTGGAATCCCGGCATGGCCGTGCCCTATCACTACGGGGTCGACCTGCTGATCGGGCTGCTCACGCCGCCGTTTGGGCCCGACCCGGCGTTCGTGACGGAGCTGTTGGGCGCGTACATCTGGACGAGCTTCGCGCTGGTCGTGGGGACGCTGCTGCTCCGGCGCGGATCCTGGCTGGCGGTCGTGACGCTCGGGCCGCTGCTGCTGACGGCCGGCGCGCAGACCCTGCTCTTCGCCACGCCCGGCATGCTTCAGATCCCGGTGCCCGCCGGAGTTCCGGAAGCCGGCCTGCGCGCGGCGCTGGGGACGGTCTACGTGGATGGGCTTGGGGCCAGCGAGTCCGTGCCGCCAAACGTCTGGAAGCCGACGTTTCCGCTGGCCTACGCCCTGGCGCTGGTGGCGCTGGAGCGAGCCGCGCACGGCGGGGATCGGCGCTGGTCGCATCGGATGGCGTTGGCGGCGCTGGTCGGATTCCTGGGACTCGTGGACGAGGCCGTGGCTCCTGTCGTGCTGGCGCTTTGGGGTCTGCTCGAGGCCATCGCGCTCTGGCAATCCCGCCGCGAACGCCCCGTCACCGACGGCCTCCTGCGCGCTGCCGCGGGTCCGGCGCTGGCCGCGCTCCTTCTGGCCGTCGGCGGTGGCATCATCACGGCCGTTTTGTTCGGGGAAGACGCAGGCGCTCTATCGCTCGGCTGGATCGACGACACGAGCGCCCGGCAACCGCTGGCGACCTTCAGCACACTGTCCGGCGGGCTGGGCTTGCTGGCCCTTGGGCCCCTTGTGCTGGCCGGCGGCGCCGCCATCCTGGCAGGACGCGATCGGTTGAGCCTTGCCATGGTCGCCGCTACCGGCGTTTTCGTTCTCGCCGGGCTCACGCTGCAATACGAGATCGGGCAGCAGGACGTCACCAGGCTGGACGGACACGCGCGGAACTTCGCCCTACTGGCGGCCATGCTGGCCCTGAGCTTGCGACTTTCAGCGCTTCGACCGCGCTGGCGCTGGGCCGCGGGCGCGGTGATCGTGGGGCTGGTGACCTGGCCCACGGTGGTGTCACCCCTGCGGGCAATCGGTCCGGGTCTGAGCCAGGGCGTGCTGCTCGCCAACGCCGGCGACAAAGCGCGAGAGGCGACGGGTTCGTGGCACCGAGCGGTGTATCCACGCCTGAGGTCCGCGCGGCTTGCCGGCTACATCCAGGACCACACGGACATCGAGGCGCGCATCCTGTCCCCAGTCCCGACGGCCATGTCCACCGCCACCGGACGTCCCAACGCGTCGGGCTTCATCCAGGCGGCGCATCTTCTCTACGAGGTCGGCCCCGAGTATCAGGACGCCAGGCGGTATCTCGAACCTGCCGCCCTGAAGCGGCTGGGTGTCGCGTACGTGCACGCCACGGATGCGTGGATGGAGAGTTTGCCGGATCGCGCCAGGCGCTGGCTGGATGATCCAGAGCTATTCGAACTTCTCGTTCGGGACGGGGGCGACGTCCTCTATCGCGTACGATCGGCATTCCTCGAGCTTGAAGCGCCGCCGGTCCCGGCGTCCTATGAGGCGCTGCGGCGGTCCGTCCCGCCGCCCGCCGTTGTATACGTCGACCCGGCGATCCAGTCGACGTTCGCCCTGCGTGCCGCGTCCACGCTCGCGCACACCAAGCTCGTCGGCGAGGTGTTCCCGGGGCGCATGCATATGCGGACCGACTTTGGGATCGAGCCGCTCGGCGAGCACATGCCAGACGTCGTCGTCGTGCCCCACTGGTTCACGCCATCCATGTTCCCGCCGGCGGCGCGGCAGCCGATCTGGTGGAACGACGCCGTGGCGGTCTTCTCGCCGGACGGCGCGATCGCTCCGCTCATGCCGTTCACGCCTGTTGATTGGCTGTCGGTCTCGGTTCGCGTGCGCGATGTCGTCGAAGAGGGCGAGCAGGTCAGCTTCGCCCTGGCGCTAAGCAACTGGGAGCCGGACCGCTGGACGGGCCAGGATTGGATTGTTGTCGAGACGACGGAAGCCGGACTCCCCCTCTATCCGGGGTCTGGCCGTCCCGCAGCCGCGCGATGGTTTCCGGGTGAGATTTCCTCGTGGCCAGCCGCCGTCGAGGCTTATTACAGATTCGATCCACGGACGGGCAGCCTGGCCGCTGGGTTCGGCGACGGGCCCTCGGGCGCCGTGGGCGAGGACGACCGGCTGGGGCCCGGTCGCTGGACGCTCGTGATGCGGCTGATTCGCGCCGTCGATCGCGGCAGCTACGTGGCGCACGAGCACGTGGGGTTCATCCCGCGGCTGCAGGTGGAGGTTTCGGATTCCGGCGAGGTGACGTACCGGTT
>DAOUKN010000033.1:0-21035 GCA_034421255.1 Chloroflexota bacterium
GTCAGGTCTTCCAGCGTGGTGGTGTCGCCCACGACCTCACGGCCGGCGGCGATATCACGCAGCAGCCGGCGCATGATCTTGCCGCTCCTGGTCTTGGGCAGCGCATCCGCGAAGCGCAGCTGCTTGGGCCGCGCGAAGCGTCCCAGCTTCTCGCCCACGTGCATCGTGAGCTCCGCGTGCATCTCGTCCGAGGTGTCGATGCCGCCCCGCAGCGTCACGAAGGCGGCGATCGCCTCGCCGGTGATGGGATCCGGCGTGCCGACCACCGCGGACTCGGCCACCGCGGGGTGGCTGACCAGGGCGCTCTCGACCTCCGCCGTGCCGATGCGGTGCCCCGAGACGTTCAGCGTGTCGTCAACGCGCCCGATGATCCAGAAATAGCCGTCCGAGTCGCGCACGGCCCCGTCGCCGGTCAAATAGCGACCGGGAAACTTGGCCCAATATTGGTCGATGAAGCGCTCGGCGTCGCCGTGCTCGCCGGGGTGGCCTGCAACGCCCCATCCGTCCTTGTAGATGCCCCGCAGCATGCCCGGCCAGGGGCGATTCAGCACCAGCAGGCCGCGCGTGCCGTCGGGCAGCGCCTCCCCTTGCTCGTCGACGATCTGGGGCTCGGTGCCGGGGAACGGCAGCGTGGCCGAGCCGGGCTTTTGCGCAATGGCGCCCGGCAGCGGCGTGATGAGGATTCCGCCGGTTTCCGTCTGCCACCACGTGTCCACGATGGGACAGCGCCCGCCGCCGATCACCCGGTGGTACCAAAGCCACGCGTCGGGGTTGATCGGCTCGCCGACGGTCCCGAGCAGCCGCAGGCTGGTGAGATCGTGGGCGTCGGGGTGCTCCTCGCCCCAGCGCACGAAGGTCCGGATGGCCGTCGGGGCGGTGTAGAGCACCGTGACGCCGTATTTCTCGACGATGGCCCAGAACCGGTCCTCTTTCGGCGCGTTGGGAGCGCCCTCGTAGATCACGCTGGTGGCGCCGTTGCCGAGGATGCCGTAGACGATGTAGCTGTGCCCGGTGACCCAGCCGATGTCGGCGGTGCACCAGTAGATGTCGTCGTCACGCAGGTCGAAGATCAACTTGGCCGTGGTGGCGGTGTAGACCATGTAGCCCGCCGTCGTGTGCACCACGCCCTTGGGCTTTCCGGTGGTTCCGCTGGTGTAGAGGATGTAGAGCGGGTGCTCGGCGGGCAGCTCTTCCGCGGGGCACTCGTCGGACTGACCCGCGACCGCGTCGTCCCACCAGACGTCCTGACCCTCGACCCAGGCGATGTCGTTCTCGCAGCGCTTCAGCACGACCACGTTTCCGACCGATGGGCACGAGTCGTCCGCCAGGGCGGCGTCCACATTGGCTTTCAGCGGAATCACGCGACCGCGCCGCCAGCCGCCGTCGGCGGTAATGACCAATGAAGCGCCGGCGTCGTTCACCCGATCCCGGATGGCGTCCGCGCTGAACCCGCCAAACACCACGCTGTGGACCAGGCCCAGCCGGGCGCACGCCAGCATGGCGACCGGCAGCTCCGGGACCATCGGCATATAGAGCAACACGCGATCGCCGCGCTCCAGGCCCAGCGCGCGCAGGGCGTTGGCGAACCGCTGCACGTCCCGCAGCAGGTCGGCGTAGGTGATGACGCGCGTGTCGCCCGGCTCGCCTTCCCAGTAGAAGGCCACGCGTTCGCCGCGACCGGCGGCCACGTGGCGGTCCACGCAGTTCACGCTGATGTTGGTGGTGCCGTCGACGAACCACTTGGCGAACGGCGCATTCCACTCGAGCAGCGTCGTCCACGGCTTCATCCACTCGAAGCCGTCGGTGATCTCGCGCCAGAAGGCCTGCGGCTCTTCCAGGCTCCGGCGATATAGCTCGCGGTATTGCTCCATCGAGCCGATATGCGCGCGCGCGGCAAAGTCCGCCGGCGGCTCGAAGAGCTGGGACGCCTCGGAGGATTGGTGCGAAATCTGGTCGGTTGTCATACGTCATGCCGCCGTGATGGAGAGGCGCCGACAAGAGGCTAGGAGCGCCGCCGAAAGCCTGTCAACCATTGACCGCCTCGCGCGCGCCGCGTGCCTTCGGGCATCATCGGGCCTACACCAATTGGCAACACGCGAAGGCTGGCATGGCGCACCATTTCGTCGAAGAGGATCAGGAGCTCAGGCTCGAGGATCGCAGCGGGCGGCTGCATGAGATGCTGGCGCCCGGGGCGCAGTTCGAGCGCATCGCCAGTGGGCTTGGGTTCACCGAGGGTCCGGTCTGGCGCGGCGACCATCTGCTCTTCAGCGACATTCCCAACGACCGCATCTGTCGCTGGCGTGAGCTTCCCGAGGGTCCCGAGCTCACGACGTTTCGCGCGGGCAGCGGCGCGACCAACGGACTCACCCTGGACCGCGACGGCAACCTGCTGGCCTGTGCCCACTCCGCGCGGGCGGTGCTGCGCTTCGACGCCAACGCGCAGCCGGATCCCATCGCCGCCTATTTCGAAGGACGGCGGCTCAACAGCCCCAACGACCTCGTCGCCCGCCGCAACGGCGACATCTACTTCACCGATCCGCCCTACGGCATCGACCCGCTGAATCTCGACGCCAAGGAGCAGCCGGTGAACGGCGTCTACCGGCTGTCGCCGGATGGCTCGCTTGCGCTGGCGACCGATCGCTTTGTGCGGCCGAACGGGCTGGCGTTTTCGCCCGATGAGTCGGTCCTCTACATCGGCGACTCCGGCGGACCGCGCGACGTGTGGGCGTTCGATGTGGCGCAGGACGGATCGCTGACGAGTCCGCGGCAGTTCGTGGACATGGACGGGCACCCGGTGCCGAACAACCCGGACGGCATGAAGTGCGATACGGAAGGCCGGCTCTGGAGCACGGGTCCGGGCGGAGTCTGGGTGGTCGAGCCGGATGGCACGGTGCTCGGCGTAGTCGTCACTCCGGCCCGGCCATCGAATCTGGCCTGGGGCAGGCCGGGGTGGAGCATGCTGTACGTGACGGCGCAAACGTCCGTCTATCGCATTGAGACCTCGGTGCGCGGGCGGTCGGTGCCGTAGCGCCGGGTCCGTAGGCGTCCTTGTCGGCGTCAGGTCGGAGGGAGAGGATGGTGCACGATGACGCCGCCGCTTCGAGTGCGTGTGCGACCCTACGCGGACCTTGCCCGCTACTTTCCGGGAACCGGCGCGGTGCGGGAGGTTGACGTGCCGGCAGGCGCCACGATCCAGGATCTGCTCGAGCGCTACGGCGTCGATGCCGAGCCGCGCCTCACGCTTGGCCTGAACGGCGAGCTGGCGGAGCGCGACGCCGCGCTGGCGGCCGGCGACCTGGTCGACATCCTCGTGCCGATGTCGGGCGGCGCGTAGTCATGGCGCGGTCCGCGGGCTCGGTGCGCCGGCGCTTCCTCCGCGTCGATCTCACCACCGGTCGCGTGTCGGTTGAGCATCCCGAGCCGCATTTCATGCGGCTGCACATGGGCGGGCGCAACGTCATCGCCCACACGCTGCTGACGGAAGTCCCGCCGGGCATCGATGCGTTTAATCCTGAGAATCGCCTGGTATTCGCCCTCGGCCCGATCACCGGCGTCTCCGTTCCCGGCGGCAGCCGGCACAGCGTGGGCGCCAAGTCTCCGCTCACGGGTCTGTTCGGTGAATCGGAGGCCGGCGGCTACTGGGGCGCCGAGCTCAAGCGGGCCGGCTGGGACGCCGTTATCGTGCAGGGGCGGGCGCCGCATCCGGTCTACCTCTGGGTCCACGACGACGAGGTCGAGTTGCGCGACGCCCGGTCGCTTTGGGGTGAGTCGACGGGTCCGGTGGAAGCTCGAATCCGGGCGGATTTGGGCGACCCGCAGGTCCGCGTGGCCCAGATCGGTCCCGCCGGCGAGAACCTGGTGCGGTTCGCCTGCATCGTCCACGATCTCAACGAGGTGGCCGGCCGCACCGGCCTGGGCGCCGTGATGGGATCGAAGAACCTCAAGGCCATTGCCGTGCGTGGCACGCGGCCCGTGGCCGCGGCCGACCCGCGCGCGATTGCCGGCGTGGCGCGCTGGGTGGCGCAGGAGACGCTTGCGCCGGGCGAACCGCACCATAGGCTCCACACCTGGGGCACGGGCGCCATGGTCAAGTCGAAGCAGCTCGAAGGTCACCTCGTGGCTCGCAACTTCCGCGACGGCCGGCTGCCGGGCGGCGACGACGTGGACGCGCTGGCCATTCAGGATCTCACCGATCACCAGATGGATCGCTGCTATGCGTGCTCCGTGCGCTGCAAGAAGCGCGTCAAGATCACGCGTCCCGACGTCGAGGTCGATCCCAAATACGGCGGTCCGGAGTACGAGACCATGGCGGCCATCGGACCCAACACCGGCGTGGTCGACGTCATGGCCGTCTGCAAGGGCCATGAGATGCTCAACGCGCTGGGCATGGACAGCATTTCCTGCGGCGCAACGATCGCGTGGGCCATGGAGATGGTGGAGTTGGGACTCTTGGACCAACCGCAGCTCGACGGCGAGACGCTGCGTTTCGGGTCCGCCGACGACCTGCTGCGCGTGATTGGCAAGATCGCCAGCCGTGAGGGCGTGGGCGACCTCCTAGCCGAGGGCTCGCTGCGGGCGGCGCGCACCCTGGGGGCGGATGCCGAGGCACGGGTCGTCCACGTCAAGGGGCTCGAGGTCGCCATGCACGATCCCCGCGCGATGCCGGAAATGCGCCGCAACTACCCGGTCACCCCGACCGGCGGCGACCACACCGGCGCCTCGGGCAAGCGGTCCGGGCTTCGCAACACGGTCGGCCTGTGCCACTTCCTGCAGTACGACGAGTCCACGACCCTGACCCTGCTCAACGCGTCCACGGGCTGGGACGTCTCACCCGATGAGCTGCACGCGACCTTCGAGCGCGGCATCACCATGGCGCGGCTCTTCAATCTTCGGGAGGGGCTGAAGCCGGAAGACGACCGTCTGCCGGACCGCCTGCACCAGCCGTTGCGAGACGGGCCGCTGCGGGACCGTCTGCTCAGCCGGGACACCGTCAGGGACGAGGTGCGGGCTTACTATCGCGACCATGGGTGGCACCCGGCGACCGGGCGCCCGTATGCCGACACCATCGAATACCTCGGCCTTGGCTCGGTTGCCGCTGCGGCGCAGGCCACGAAGTTCGTCGCGGAGCGCCGCGAGCCGCTTCCGGCCGGACGGCGCCCGTACGCGCCACAGCCTGAAGAGAACGGGACCCCGGCCGAATAGACGACGCGGACGACGGCTAGTGGTGCACGGTGACCGGCGTGCCGTTTGCACAGAAATCCCACGCCCACTGCGAATCGTGGAGCCGCATGTTCACGCAGCCCGCGCTGTAGACGCTGCCGAAGGCGTCGTGCCAGTAGGCGTAGTGGAACCCGATCCAGCTTTCGGTGAAATATTGGACGTGCAGCACATTGGGCACGTCGTAGGTCTTCAGCGTGCTGCCATTGGAAGTCAACCGCGCGCGCTCGATCCGCCAGAAGATCTCGAAATCGCCGGGCGGCGTGAAGTCCGGCGGCAGCCCGGTTGAGATCAACGCTTCGTAGACCGGTTGGTCATCCGCGAAGAAGGTGGTGACCTGCCGCGTGAGATCGACCTCGGCCCGCCGTTTTGACCCGTAAACGGGACGCTCCGGCCAGTACGCGGCTTCGTAGCGCGGGGCGTCGCGCGACTGTCGAACGCGCGCCATGCTCACGCCGCGGGCCCGAGCGACGTATTCGCCCACCGGCTCCGCCACCAGACCTTGCGAGGTGTCGGTCCACAGCGAGCGGCTGAAGACCTGTCGGAAGCCGCTGGTGGTCGCCGCGCCCCAAAGGACTGGGAATCCAAACGCGTAGACACCGCCGCCCTCGCGGAACGGCTCCCAGAATGTCGCGTGCACGCCACGCCCTGTCTCCGGAAACCACCACTCGTAGTCGTGCGGCTGATCCGCCGACTCCTGTTGCAGCGCCCACGCGGTTCCCAGGTTGAGGGGAACGACTCTGAGTGGATCTCGTGACCAGGCGTCGGTGACCAGTGCGCCGCGCTCGAAATACTGCAGCTGCTCGCGGCCGTATGTCAGCGGCTCGCTGACCGGCCATCCGATCGAAGACTCGCGGCCGTATTGCAGCCACCAGTTGAGAATTCGGCCGGACATGTGGTGACCGGTTTCGGAGACGTAGACCGATTTGGGCTGGGGCTCAAACGGCTCGTCGGCGCTGGCCGGCGTCACCAGGCCGCCGGCTGCGACGGCGCCACCGCCGGCCGCTAGCGCCAGCATCCGGCGTCGCCCAATTCGAGGACCGTGCGGCACGACCGTCTACTCCTGCAAGCTGCGTGACCCGCCGAACATGGCGGCCTGCGACGATAACCCGGCACGAAATGATAACAACCTCCGCGGCGAATCGGCTTCGACTGGCGTTTGGCTTCTTGGAGCCCGTTATTTCTTCGAAGGGAGACTCTTGCGTAACCCCTCCGTCATTCCCGCGAAGAGCCTGCCCCGGACTCGATACGTGGCGGGAATCCACCCTGGACAGCCAACCAACCAACCGAAGGCGCCCGCTGGCGCCGGGTCATCGAGCGGCGCTCAGCTGTGAACGCCGCCCGATTTCCGTCGACTAGAGCGGCCGATAGGGTCGGGCCTCGCTTTGGTACGCGCCGGCCAGCGAGTCGCGCGTGAAGTCTTCGGGAACGCGACCGTCCGCCACGTAGCCATACAGCGCGGCCTTGAAGATGCCCTCCAGCGCCGTCACGATCGCCAGCGCGAGTCCGACGGTTGCCACGCCAACCGCGATGCCGACCGGAAGACTGACGGTGGCGACCAGAAGGGCCGGCAGGGCGCCGATCAGCGCGGCGACGAACCCAAGGATGCCGAAGCCGATGTTCGACGTGACTTGCTCGCCCCAGGTGCGCTTGAACAGTGAGCCCGAGCTTCGAATCGCGGCGAAGGGTCCCAGCCCTTCGGCTACCAAGATGGGAACGACGAAGTAGGTCAGATAGGCCCACACGCCGCCGACCAACGACAGCACGATCTGGCCAAGCATGTTGTCGCGCGACTGGCTGCGAAGCACCTGCAGAATCAGACCGACGGTGGCCGAGATGAGCGCCCAGCCCAGGATCTGCGGCAGGCGCTTGTTCGCCATGCGCAGACCGTCGCGAACGGTCGGATCACCGCCGGCCAGGCGAATCATCGCCGCGCCAATGAGCGCCGAGTTGAAATAGATGACCACGAACGCCAGCAGGAAGTAGGTCACGGCAAGGAGCACGATGTCCACTTCGGAGGCGCCGGTCCCGGACAGGCGGTCCACCGTGCCAACGCCGGCGCCAACGCCCATCATCAGCCCGGCCAGAATCACCAGGGCCACGGTCGACATCACGGGAAACAGCACCAACTCCCGGTCCTTCTTCAGGACCGCCCAGCTCATCTTGATGAGCTCCCACGTGCGCCCAATGGTTTGGAACATGTCTCAGCCCGCCGTATGCATCAATCCGCTAAGGATAAGGTCTTCGGCCCGCCCGAGGCGATTGGGCGATGCGTGCATAGGGCCCGGGCGGCGCTCGCGCCGCCCGGGCCCGCGGTCCGGTCTAGGCCGAAGCCGAGACCTCGGACCCAGATTCGCGACGCAGCCGATGCGTAACGAGCGCCGCCGCGGCCGCGATCGCCAGCACGAGCACTGCGACCTTCTTCTTCATCGCACACCTCCATCGCTGAGCCGCCTGCCGTGGCGGCCAGCAGTCTCCTCCAACCCTACGCCCGGGCGCGGCGCGGCACCGTGGCGAAGGGCACAGTTCCGCCGGCGGTCGGCCGCCGGGCGACCCGCTACGCTGCGCACGTCGGCGATTGCATTCGGAGAACGGCATGCGCGTTGGGTCAGGCGAATTCACTTACGACTACGTCGACGGCTGGCTCAAGCTCCCGCCGGACTGGCATCTGGGCTGGATCGGCAGCATTGCCACGGACCGCTTCGGCCGCGTCTATTGCTTCAATCGCGGCTCGCGTCCCATGACGGTGCTTGGCCGCGAAGGCGAGGTCATCGGCCATTGGGGCGACGAGACGTTCTGTTACGCCCACGGGGTCTTCATGGATCGGCACGAGCGCCTCTGGCTGACCGACCAGTTCGCGCACGTCGTGTGGATCTACGACACCGACGGCGCGCCGGTGGGCCGGCTGGGCTATCCGTACGTCACCAGCGAGTCCGCCGGCTTGTTCAATCAGCCCACGAATACGTTCGTGACTCCCGACGGCTCCATCTTCGTTTCCGATGGCTACGGCGATACCAAGTGCCACCGATTCGACGCCAACGGTCGGCATGCTGTGACCTGGGGCGAACCTGGGACGGGTCCGGGTCAGTTCGCGCTCCCCCATGGCATCTGGGTGCTGCCGGACGATCGCGTGCTGGTGGCCGATCGGGAAAACGACCGCGTCCAGGTGTTCGACCGCGACGGGGCGTACATCACCGAATGGGGCGACATTCCGCTGCCGTCCGACTTCTACGTTGACGAGGACCGCGGCGCCATCTTCGTCACCGAGCTCAATCGCGGCGTCACGATTTTCGACTTCGACGGCAAGGTGATGACCCGCTGGGCCCAGGAACGACCGCCGGACCGCATCGGCGGACCGCACGGCATCTGGGTCGACGACCAGGGCGCGGTGTACGTGGCCGAAGTCGGCGGCGACAGCTACCTGCACAAGTGGGTGCCGGTGCGCTAGGAAAGCTCTGATTGCGGCGGAGGGCCGCGCCCCATCCGTTCGTCCTGAGCTTGTCGAAGGAGTTGCCAAACGGATGGGGCGCATGTCGGCAAATGTCTCCTGTTTGTTCAGAGGTTCCCTGGTGGGCCGGCCCGGGCACCGTCCCGCGGAGTGGACCCGAGGCGCTAGGCTCGGGAGCCGGCCGCTCCCTGGTGTCTCGTGACCGCCGACATTCGAGTTCGAAACCTCGTCAAGCACTACCAGGTCGCCGATCGTGAGGGCGGCCTGCGGGCGTCGTTGCGCAGCGTGGTGCGACGCCGCCACCGAGTCGTTCGCGCCGTCGACGACATCTCGTTCGACGTCCAACCCGGCGAGATCGTGGGATTCCTGGGGCCCAACGGGGCGGGAAAGACCACGGCGCTCAAGCTGCTGAGCGGGCTGCTGCATCCGACGGCCGGCGAGGCGACGGTGCTGGGGTTCACGCCGTGGGAACGCCGGCGCGAGTTCCTGTCGCAGATCACGCTCATCATGGGCCAGCGCCAGCAGCTCTATTGGGACCTGCCGGCCCTGGACACGTTCCTGGTGAACAAGGCCGTCTTCGGGCTCGAAGACGCGGCCTACGAGGCGCAGCTCGACCAGTTGGTGGAGTTGCTCGAGTTGGAGGAGCTGCTCACCAAACCGGTGCGGCAGCTCTCGCTGGGCGAGCGCATGAAGGCCGAGCTGGCGGCGGGCCTTTTGCACCGTCCCCGCGTGCTGTTCCTCGACGAGCCGACCATCGGGGTCGACGTGACGATGCAGCAACGCATCCGTGATTTCGTCACGCGCTACAACGCCGCCACGGGCGCCACGGTGTTGCTCACCAGCCACTACATGGCCGACATGAAGGCGTTGGCCGAGCGCGTGGTGGTGATTGACCACGGCAAGCTCCTCTACGACGGCCCGCTCGCCGGTCTCGTCGACCGCTACGCCCCGCACAAGACCATCACGCTGCATCTGGAGCGGTCCGTCGACCGCGCGGACGTCGCGGCCTACGGCGAGGTCGTCGACGCGGATGACCTGCAAGTACAAATTCGCACCGAAAAAGCCAAGGCGGCTGCGGTGACCGCCCGCATGCTGGCCGAGCTGCCGGTGGCCGATCTCAGCGTGGAGGATCCTCCGCTGGAGTACGTCATCGACCAGGTCTTTCGTCGGCGCGACTCGTGATGCGCTCGCGCACGCTCGCGGGATTTGCGGCGCTGCTCCGAGCGGAGCTGGCCGACCTGTTCCAGTACCGCATCGAGATGTTCCTGTACGGCCTGTGGCAGGTGGTCAACCCGATCATCTACCTCGTCATCTGGTCCACCGTGGTCGGCGGCGGGACCATTGCCGGCTACGCGCGCGACGACTTCATCCTCTACTACCTGGTGTTCATGGTCGTGTCGCACCTCACCCTGGCGATCGAGGTGTACACGATGGCGCCGAGCATCCAGACGGGCCGGCTCTCCCCGCACTTGCTGCGCCCGCTGCACCCGTTCTGGCGCGCGGGGGCGCTCAATATCTCGTACAAGGCCGTGAACCTTATGTTTCTGGTGCCCATCTGGGTCGGGCTGGCGCTGATTCTCCGCCCCGCGTTCAATCCCAACTGGCTGGGCCTTGCGCTCTTCCTGCCGTCCATGGTCATGGCCGCATTGATCTCGTTTCTGATTGGCTCGTGTTTCGCCATGCTCGCCTTCTGGACCACCCGCTCGATGTCGTTCTGGGATATCTGGATGAGCCTGACCCTTCTGCTTGGCGGTCAGGTCGCTCCCGTCGCCGTGCTTCCCGGCTTCCTGCAGCAAGCCGCCGTCGTGCTGCCCATGCGCTACACGGTCGGCTTTCCCATCGAAGTGGCGCTGGGCCGGGTCCAGGGCGCGGATCTCGCGGCGGGGCTGGCGATCCAGGCGGGATGGACCGTGGCCGCCGTGGCGGCATTCGTCGTGATCTGGCGAACCGGCGTCAAGCGCTATGCGGCGGTGGGCGCGTGATTCGGCGACTCATCCGCATTGCGAGCGCGTTCTTTCGTTCCGCCCTGCAAGAGGAGTTTGCGTACCGCGGCGATTTGCTCGGCAACGTGATCCGCAGCGTGCTGAATCTGGCGACCGCCATCGGCGGCGTGGCGGTGATCTTTTCGCACACCGAGACGCTGGGCGGCTGGACGCTGGGACAAACGTTGTCGCTGCTCGGAATCTTCGTCTTCGTCAACGGCTTCGTGGGCATGTTCATGTCGCCCAGCCTCAACCGGGTCGTCGAGGAGGTGCGTGAAGGCACGTTCGACTACGTGCTCATGAAGCCGGTGCCTGCGCTATTCCTGGCCAGCGCGAGGCGTTTTGTCGTGTGGCACGTCTCTGACATCGTGCTCGGGGCCATCGTCCTCGGCGTGGCCCTTGTCGGACTCGAGGTGCGGGCGTCCGGCTGGGGCATGCTGCTGTTCGTGGCGTTACTGGTCTGCGGCGTCGCCATCGTCTACGCCATCTGGCTGGCGCTGACCACGCTCGTGTTCTGGTTCGTGCGCGTGGCCAACGTGACCATGATTTTCAACCTGTTCTTCCAGACGGGGCGCTATCCAATCGAGGTCTACCCGTTCTGGCTGCGACAGCTGCTGACCTTTGTATTCCCGGTGGCGTTCGTGACCACCGTGCCGGCGCAGGCCGTGACCGGGCGCGACCCATCCTGGTTGGTATGGATCGCGCCCGTCATTGCCGTAGTCGCGGTGCTGGTGGCCACGAGATTCTGGCGCTTCGGCCTGAGCCGCTACACCAGCGCCTCGAGTTAGCCGCTCAGCGTCACGACTGGTCCGTGGGGGCCTCCTCGACGGCGGACTCGGCATTGCGCGCGCGCCGGCGGCGCCGGATCGCGCGCACGCCCAGCACGGGAATCGCCAGCACGACCAGGACCGGCACGCCGATGATGCCGATGGTGACGCCGGCGTCGACGACCCACTGTGCCAACTGACCCAGCCGATCGACGCTCTCGCCGGCGGTGTCACCGGGATTCCAGATCTCACGGTCGGCCACGTCCTCCGGCAGCACCGTCAGGAACGTGGTGCTCGTGTTGTCCACGTCGGCGCGGTCCGGCTCGTCCGACGTGATCGCGGTGTCGGTCTGCAGGCGCCCCGAGTCGGCCTCAACCCGCGCCACGTAGGTCACGACGTCGGACCATCCTGGGGCGATCCGCGGAAACTCCCACACGATCGCGTTGCGCTCGGCGTCGAATCGTCCACCGCCGTCCGCGCGGACGAACTGCATGCCGCCCGACAGGCGCTCCTCGAGGCGCACGGTGCGGGCGTCGGTGTTGCCGGAGTTGCGGTACTCGAGGTTGTAGGCCACGTCCCGCCCGACGGGCACGGCGGCCGGACCGTCCTTGTGGATGGACAGGTCGACGTGGAACGTCAGCGTTGCCTCGGCGCGGTTGTTGTCGCCGACGCCCTCCGGGCTCGACGTCGAGACTTCGGCGCGCGCCTCCATTTCAAGCGCCTCGCTCTCAAGCCTGACGTCGCTGCTGAGGAAGCGCGCCTCGCCCGGTCCGAGCCGGTCGATCGTCCACGACACCGTGTGCGCGGCTGCGCTGTAGACGCCGCCCTCGCTCGCGGCCAGGAAGATCATGCCCGGGTCCAGTCGATCAACCACTTCAACCTGCTTGAGGTCCACCGTGCCCTCGTTCCACACCGACAGGCTGAGGCTGGTCGAGTCATGCATGCGGAAATGGCTTGGGATCTCGCGCATTACGCTCAGGTCTGCTGCCGGATGCAGCCGCAGCACGATCGTCGCCAGCGAAGTCTGGTTGGTCAGCAGATTGAGCTGGCCCTGAAGCACCTCGATGCGCTCCCGCACATCCGTCAGCTCGCGCTGCACCTCGATGGTGTCCTGCACGCTCTGCGCCCGGGTCAGAATGTCCAGCAGCTGCTGCTCCGCGGCGGTGGCGTTGCGCAATCGGGCGGTCAGGTCGGTGTATTGCGCCGTGACATCCTGGCTGCGGATGTCCTCGTCGATCACCTCGGCGCCCACGTTGCGCAGCGCGGCCAGTGTGGCGTCGAACGTCGCGACGGGTACGCGCAGGGTGATGGTGCTCACGCGCCGCGGGTCGTCCTGCTGGACGTTGGATGCGGCGACAAACGCTCCGGAGATGCCGTCCACGATGTCCTCGACCTGGGTCACCGCGGCCGCAAGCTCGGTGACGACGACGCTCAGCGTGCCGGTCCGGATGATCTGGCGTTCGACCACGCCGGTGTCGAGCGACTGCGGCGCGGCTGCCGCCGGGGCGCTTGCCGGCGCCGGGGCTGCAGTGACCATCTTCTCGACCACTACCTCTACCGGCACCTCACGCACGACCATGGCCTCTGATTCGGCAGCCATAGCCATTCCCGACACGGCCATCGCTTGATCGTCGAAGTCAAGCGATTCAGCTGAGCTCTCGGCCTCGCCGCACGCCATTAGCGCGAAGACGATCAAAACGATGAATGCCGCTCGAAACCGCTGCATGGAGACTTCCCGTCGTGTCTAGGCTTTCACCCGATCCTTAAACACTACGCGCAGCGGAAACGAAACGTTCCCTCTCGGCTCGCAAAAATCGCGGACGCTGTCGGCCGGACAGCCTCGATTTGCCCCGTCGGCTAGCCGGAATCCCCATCGCGGCCGTCGGCGAGCCGGGCCACGCGCAGCAGCTCGACATCGTCATTCATGCGCATCACGATCACTCCGGCGGCGTGGCGGCTGAGTGGGCGGACATCCTTGAGCCCGCAGCGAATCACCTGCCCGTCGGACGAAACCAGAACAATTTCCTCGTCTGGGCTGAGCAACGTGCGGGCATCTGCAACGGGGCCAGTCTTCTCGTTGAGGCCTATCGCACGCAGGCCGCGCCCGCCACGGCCCTGGAGCTTAAATTCTGATACAGGCATCTTCTTGCCGCAGCCATTGCGGGTGACCAGCAGCACATAGGCGTCCTGGTGGACGAGGTCCATCGATACGACCTCGTCCTCCTCGGCCAAGCTGATGGCGCGCACGCCGCCGCTGGTGCGGCCGCTGGCGCGCACGTTGTCGAGGCTGAAGCGAATGGATAGCCCCTGCCGGGTGAAGAACATCGCGCTGTCTTCGTCGGTGGCCAAGCGTACCCACGCTAGCTCGTCGTCAGGCGCCACGCTCATGGCCAGCAGGCCGTTGTTGCGGATGGTGACGAACTGCGTGAGCGCGCTGCGTTTGACCTGACCTCGGCGCGTCCCGAACACCAGGTAGTCGCCGGCCTCGAAATTGGGAATGGCCAGGACGGCCGTGGCCGTCTCTCCCTGCTCGATCGGCAGCAGGTTGATCACGTTGATGCCCTGGGCGTCGCGCCCGTGCTGCGGAATCTCATAGGTCCGCAGCCGGTAGACCTTGCCGCGGCTGGTAAAGAACAACAGGTAGTCGTGCGAGTTGGTGATGAGGAAGTGTTCGACGATCCCGCCCGCCTTGCTGCGGAAGCCGATGATTCCGCGACCCCCGCGACCCTGCCGGCGGTAGGCGGTCGCTTGCACTCGCTTGACATAACCATTGGACGACAGCGTGACCAGGCAATCCTCATCGGCCACCAGGTCGGCATCCGAAAATTCGCCGCTCGCGCCGGCCAGGATTTCGGTGCGGCGCTCGTCGCCGAAGCGATCCACCACGTCTCGGGTCTCGGTCCGGATGATCTCCCGCACGCGGTTCGGGTCGGCCAGGATGTCCTCCAGGTCGGCAATTTCCGCCCGCACGGCGTCGAGCTCATCCAGAATTCGCTGCCGCTCCAGTCGCACCAAACGGCGCAGCTGCATGTCGAGAATCGCGTTGGCCTGCGTCTCCGAGAGTTCGAATCGACGCATCAGCTCGTTGCGCGCGGTTTCCGTGTCGGCGGCGGCGCGAATGCACTCGATCACCTCGTCGATGTTGTCCAGCGCGATGACATAGCCCTCGAGCAGGTGCTCCCGGACACGCGCCTTCTTGAGATCGAAGGTCGTCCGCCGGCGGATCACGTCCCGCCGATGCTCGATGAACAGCTCGATCATGCGCTTGAGCGTGAGCTGTTCGGGCCGCCCGTCGACCAGGGCCAGCATGTTGATGCTGAACGTGGTTTGCAGCGACGTGTGCTTGTAGAGCTGGTTGAGCACCGCCGAGGGGCGGGCGTCGCGCTTCAGCTCGATGACTGCCCGCATGCCGTGACGGTCGGACTCGTCGCGAATATCCGAAATGCCCTCGATGTTGCGATTGCGCACCAGGTTCGCGATGCGCTCGATCTGCGTGGCCTTGTTGACCATGTAGGGCAGCTCGGTGACGACCAGCGCCATGCGCTCGCCGCGGACCTCCTCGATCGTGACCCGGGCGCGCACCACCACTCGACCCCGGCCCTGTCGATAGGTGTCCTGGATGTCGTCGGCCCCGACGATGCTCGCCGCCGTTGGAAAGTCCGGTCCCTTCACGAACTTCATCAGGTCGTCGCGGCTCGCGTCGGGTTCGTCCAGCAAGTGCTGGATGGCCCGTCCCACTTCGCGCAGGTTGTGCGGCGGAATGCTCGTGGCCATCCCGACGGCAATTCCGGTCGAGCCGTTGATGAGCAGATTGGGCACGACGGCCGGCAGGACCTCCGGCATCTCGGCGGTCCCGTCGAAGTTTTCGACGAAGTCCACCGTGTCGCGATCGATTTCGTCGAGCATCGCCGCCGACATCGCCGTCAGCCGGGTCTCGGTGTACCGCATGGCGGCGGCGGGGTCGCCGTCCACCGAGCCGAAGTTGCCTTGACCGTCTACGAGCGGATAGCGCAGCGAAAACGGCTGCGCCATGCGCACCAGCGTGTCGTAGAGCGCGCCGTCGCCGTGGGGGTGATATTTCCCCATGGTGTCGCCCACCACGCGCGCCGCCTTGCGAAACCCCGCGTTGGGCGCCGCGCCTAGCTCGTCCATCGAATAGAGGAGACGTCGCTGGACCGGCTTGAGCCCGTCGCGCACGTCGGGAATGGCGCGCGCCATGATGGTGCTCATGGCGTAGTCGATGTATGAGGCTTCCATCTCCTCGGCGAGCTCGATGGGCACGAGGCGGTCGTCGGTCACTTAGCCCTCCCTAACCGGCAGATCGGCGGCCTGAAAGTCGCCGCTCGCGCCGCCGGACTTCTTCAATAGGCGCACGTCGCGCACGCTCATCGCGCGGTCGACGGCTTTGCACATGTCATAGACCGCCAATGCCGCGACGGAGACGGCGGTCAGGGCCTCCATCTCCACGCCGGTGCGGGCGGTGGTGCGCACTGTGGCCTCGATCGCGAGACCCGGAGGCTCATCCGTGGGCTCGATGGCCAGGTCAATGCCGCTCAGCGGCAGTGGGTGGCACAGCGGAATGAGGTCCGGGGTGCGCTTGGCCGCCATGATCCCGGCCACCCGCGCCACGCCCACCACGTCACCCTTCGGCAGCGACGACTCGCGGCCGTCAAGCTGCGCGCGAATCATGGCCAACGTTTCGGGTTGCATCTCGATGCGCGCCGCCGCCACGGCGACGCGGTCGGTTTGCGGTTTTGCGCCGACATCCACCATGCGCGGAGCCCCGGCACCGTCGAAGTGCGTCAGCCCCATGTGTGCGTGGTGGACTCCCCTGGGCGCGATGAACCAGCCGTAACTCTCCCGGGACCAATTCTATCAGGCTGGCCGCGGAAATCGGCATTGCCCGGCGCTTGCAATGGCGCCGAGAACCAGCATGCGCGGCGATGTTTGACGGGCTGGCAATTGCCGCTGTCAATTGTCCAATTTTTGTTGCTGCAAACCGGCTCAGGACGGTGCTTTGCGCCGGGCTCGTGGGCAGGTCCTCATAGATTGCCGCGCTACAGGCAATAGACTAGGCTCACGCACCCCAGGAAGTGGTGCTTCGCGGGGACAGCTTGTGGTACTTCGCTGAGGAAGAACGCCATGTCGACGGACGCCTACGTAGTCGTGACTCTGGAGATCCATCGCGAGCAGAACCAGTGGCTTGGCCGATGCGTGGAATTGGGGACGGCGACCTTTGGTGATTCGGTTGATGAAGTCGCCGAAGAGCTAGCGGATCTCGTTGCGCTCCATCTCAATGGCCTCGAGGACGCCGGGGAACTTGAGAGGTTCTTCGCCAATCACGACATCACGATGTATCGCGACCACATTCCCCAAACGGTCGCTCGAACAGTGACGATCAGCGATGAGCCGGC
Organism: Chloroflexota bacterium; assembly: GCA_034421255.1. Taxonomy (GTDB): domain Bacteria; phylum Chloroflexota; class UBA11872; order UBA11872; family UBA11872; genus JAJECS01. The sequence goes on from DAOUKN010000033.1 coordinate 16,829, forward strand.
CTTTACGCAATTGCGGCCCATGCTCATTGACGCCTCCCACGGACATTCTGAGGCTGCACTAGCCTAGGGAGGCACGGGATAGCGCCACGGCGAGCCCGTCTTCCGGCCATTTCTTGCGCACAGCTCGAGCGGTTGCTTCGGCGTGACGGCTGGGAACAAGGGAGGCAGTCAAAACATGGCGTCGTGTATCGCAAGGTCGTTCTGAAAGAAGGACAACGAGAGACCCTGGTAACCGTGCTTCCGACGAAGAAGCACAAGCCACGCCAACCGATTCCGCCGGGAACCCTTCGCGCCATTCTGGGCCCAAAGCAGACGCGCATCGGCGTGGGCGGCCTCATAGAGCTAATCGAGGTGCACGGACTCCGGTAGCTCCACCCTCGACGATTGCCCGATCGCCGCAAAGGTCGTGCCAGTGGGCGGGCCTCAGATAGACCGAGCGATCCCGCCGAACGGGAAAAGCCCGCGTTGACATGCCGACGGCGCGCTACCTAGCATCCGCGTGGGACTTAGGCGGTGGCTCACATGCACGACGACTCAAACGACCGGACCGATCGCCCGTCCGGCGGTTCCATTGTCGGCCAGAGCGGACAGAGCGTTGTCGGCTATGCGCTGGTGGCGGTCGCGTTCGTGGTGGTGCTGGTGCTGGTGATGACGACTCTGGGCGATAGCATTGGCGAGGGGCTCGACAGCCTGCTGGAGACCATCTCCCAGCCATTCACGAGCTAGCGGCGTGGAATCAACCCGAGACGAATACGAACCCGTTGAGTATCTGCGGCGCCTGACCACCAAGGGCCGGCGGATTCTTGCGCAGGCGGAGCTCGAGGCAACCAACCTCGGGCACCCGACCGTGGGCGCCAATCACCTGCTGCTGGCAATTCTCGCTTCCCCGCAGACCGCGGCGGCGCGCATCTTGCGTGAAGCGCAGGTGGACGTGCTCAAGCTGCGCGAGGCGGTGGTGGAGGCCCTGGGTCCCGGGAACGACCCGGACCCCGGCCGACGACCGCTGGGTCCGGGCGGACGCAATGCGTTGCGGGCCGCCGCGCTGGAGGCCGAGCGCACGGGCGTGCGGTTCATTGGCACCGAACATTTGCTCTTGGGCGTGCTGGCCCACCATGGCCGGTTAACCGGCGAGAGTCTGCGTCAGGCGGGCGTCGACTTCCGCTCGATTCGCCGACGCATCGAGGCGTCCTATCGCCCCGGTCGCGTGGGAGGCGGCGGCCGGCGAGCCAGTCGCCGCGGGCGCCGCCGGGCCAAGAGCGCGTTGGCCGAGTACGGCCGCGACGTGACGCGCGCCGCCGCGAGCGGCGACCTCGACCCGGTCGTCGGTCGGCGGGCCGAAATGGACCGCATGATAGAAATCCTCGTGCGACGCACCAAGAACAACCCGGTCCTCGTGGGCGATGCGGGAGTCGGGAAGACGGCCATCGTCGAAGGACTGGCCCAGCGCATTCGGGAAGGCGACGTGCCGCCCGATTTGCGCAAGGGCCGCATCGTGGCGCTCGATTTGGCTGCGACCATTGCGGGCACCAAGTATCGCGGCGAGTTCGAGGAACGCGTGCAGGGCGTGATTGCCGAGGCGCGCGGCGATCCAAACGTCATCCTGTTTATCGACGAGGTGCACACCGTCGTCGGCGCGGGCGGAGCCGCGGGTTCGCTTGATGCGGCCAACATGCTCAAGAGCCATCTCGCGCGTGGCGAGTTGCGGCTGATCGGCGCGACCACCTGGCGCGAATACCGCCGTCATATCTCCAACGACAAGAGCTTGACCCGGCGGCTCCAGCCAATCGATGTCGGCGAGCCCGACGACGAGGCGGCGATCGCCATCGTGGAGGGCCTGCGACCCGTCTACGAGCAGTATCACGGCGTGCAGATCAGCGACGAAGCCCTGGAGGCTTCCGTGAGCATGTCGCGGCGCTACCTGACCGAACGTCAACTGCCCGACAAGGCCATCGACCTGATTGATGAAGCGGCCGCGAAAGCCAAGGTGGTCCGCCTCACCGCTCCCGAGCGACTGCGGCAGCTTGAAAAGCGCCTGGACGACTTGGCGTCGACTCGGGCCGACCTGGGCGTTGATGGGCAGCCGGAAAAAGTCCTTGAGCTGGCGGCGGCGGAGGCGCAACTGCGCGAGGAGCTGCGCGACGAACGCCGCGCCTGGGAGGCCGAGGCGCGCGCGAATACCCCCGTCATCGGGATCCACGAAATAGCCGGCGTCTTGTCGCGCTGGAGCGGCGTGCCCACGCCGACCCTCATCGAAGCCGAAGCCGAGCGCTTCCTGGCCATCGAGTCGATGCTCCAGAAGCGCGTGGTGGGGCAGGACGAGGCGCTCAACGAGCTCGGACGCTCGCTGCGTCGCGCGGTGGCGGGCATGCGTGACGAGCGCCGTCCCATCGGATCGTTTCTCATGATCGGCCCCACCGGCGTCGGCAAGACCGAGACGGCCAAGGCCGCGGCCGAGTTCGTGAGCGGCGACGAGCACAAACTCGTTCGGGTGGACATGAGCGAGTTTGGTGAGTGGCACGCGGTGTCCCGTCTCGTCGGGTCGCCGCCCGGATACGTGGGACACGATCAGGCCGGCGAGCTCACCGAGTCCGTGCGCCGCAATCCCTTCTCCGTCGTGCTGTTCGACGACGTGGAGAAAGCGCATCCTCGGACGCTGCACATGATGCTGCAGATCATGGAGGACGGTGTCCTCACCGACGCGAACGGGCGCACGGTCGACTTTCGCAGCACCATCATCGTCATGACGTCGAACCTTGGCGTGGAGGAGTCGCGCGGGCCGAAGATTGGCTTCGGTTCGGGGCCGACGCGGCAGGCCGGTGAGCGCGCGGCGTTTGAGTCACGCATGCGCGAGCATGCGCGGCGCCATCTTCCGGCGGAGTTTCTCAACCGTATCGATCGATTGCTCGTGTATCACGATCTCGGTGAAGCCGAGCTGCGTGAGATTGCGCGACGACTCCTTTCGGCGGCGATCCTCCGTGCGCGGGCGGTCGGGCTTGAGTTGCACGTCACCTCCGAGGCCCTCGACTTCTTTGTCCGTGCGGCTGCCGGCCGGAACCAGGGCGCTCGCCCCGTGCGGCAACTCGTGAGCCGCTATGTGGACGAGCCGCTGACCGAGCACGTCGTTGACGGCGATGGCGCCGAAAAGGAATTCGAGCTGCGCGTCGTGGACGGCGAGCCTGCCGTCGTCCAGATCCAACGGGCCGGCGCCGAGCCGGCGCCCGCGCCGCAGGGGTGATTCGGGCCGGGGGCGCGTACGGGGCGGGTCAGGCGCCTCGACGCTGAATCCAATAGGCCAGGTGGCCCGGGCCCTCGGGCGCGGCCTTGCGGATGTCGTCTTCCCTCCACTGTGCGCCGGATGTGGAGCGCTTGGCGACGGCATTTGCGACGTTTGCATCTCACAACTCGAACCCCTCCCGCGCCCCTGCTGCCGCCAATGCAATCGGAGGCTGGAACACGGCGACCAGTGCGCCGCATGCCGCCACCAGGAACGGCGCATCGACCAGGTATTCGTGCGCTATCCCTACGAAACGCCCGTGCGGGATGCGATTTTGCGACTCAAGTTCCGTAACAAGCGATACCTCGCCGGGGCGCTGGCGCGGGTCGCGGCGGAGGCGCTGTCCGACCCGCCGGATATCGACGCGCTCGTTCCAATCCCACTGGGTCCCGCGCGCGAGCGGGAGCGAGGCTTCAACCAAAGCGCGCTCATCGCGGCTCAATTGACCCGATGGCTGGCCGTGCCCGTGCTGGACCATTACTTGATCCGTCACCGCGATACGTTTCCACAGATGTCGCTGACGCGTGAAGCGCGCTGGCGAAATGTGATTGGCGCCTTCACCTGTCTCCGCAACATGAGCGGCGCCCGTGTGCTGCTCGTCGACGACGTGGCGGCAACCGGAGCGACGCTCGATGCCGCGGCCCGCGCGCTGAGGCGTCGCGGCGCGACCTGGGTGGGGGCCGTGGTGGCGGCGCGACCGCCGCCGGATCGCCCGCTCGCGCCTTAGCCCCCTTATCCACACCCTGTTGATATACTCCGCGGTCTAACTCCGGGGGCGTGCGGCCATAACTCTTTGCCGCGACCCGCGTTTCAGATGGTGTGAAGCCTGTGCGTGATCTCCTTGCCGGCCGTCGGCGTGGTGGCGTCCCAGCCGATCTCTGGGCCACATGCCGCAAGTGCGGCGCCATGCACTACCGTCCGGAGTTCGAGGCA
>DAOUKN010000034.1:0-24100 GCA_034421255.1 Chloroflexota bacterium
AGCGAGAAACGGTGCTTGACGTCGGCGCGGCGGACGCGGTGACGATCACCATCAATGGACAACCGCATCCACCGCTGGCTGACCCGGGCGAGCCGGCCCGACACACGTGGCACGTCGACATTTCAGCGGCGCCCACCGCCGCGCCGCGACCCACAAGCAGCTGAACCGTGACATCCGCTCCCGAGGACGCCCGCCCCGCACCCAAGCAGTGGCAGGCCTATCTGCCCAATGCTCTGACGATCGCCCGCGTCGCATCGATCCCGATCATCGTCTGGCTGCTGTTCTGGGACTGGTGGTTCTCGAACCAGATGGCCGGATTCGTGTTCGCCGCGGCCGGGGCGAGCGATGTCTTCGACGGAACGCTGGCGCGGCGCTACGGCACGGGTTCGCAGCTGGGCATCTTTCTGGACCTGGTCGGCGACAAGCTGCTGGTCGCCGCCGTGCTCTTCACCATGGTCGAGCTGGGCTGGATGCCGGGATGGCTGGGCGCCAGCTTCATCGCGCGGGAGTTCGCGGTCATGGGTCTGCGGGCCTATGCCGGCTCCCAGGGGGTGACTGTCGCCGCCGGTCGTCTCGGCAAGGCCAAGATGATGTGGCAGTACATCGCCTTCAACGCGCTGATGTGGGAACGCACGTCCCTGCCGTGGTTCCTGGTCGGCGTGGCCCTGCTGCTCACGCTGGCCTCGGGCATTCACTACGCCGTGGGCATCTGGCAAGGTCTGCGGGCCCGACCGGCGCCCGATATTCCGGAGGTTATCTGAGCCAGCCGAATAATCTTGGTCATGATGACGGGCGCACCGCCGAGCAGATTCGCCCTCTCACAAGCCCCGCTAGCTCCGCCACGAGTACGGCTAGATGACCAGAGCAATCCGGGAAACGGCGCGCCGAAGGTCGCCATGCAGCGGGACGGCTCTCGAACCTAATGTGCAGGGTGCTTTACACTGAAACTTGAGGCGCCTGGAGCCGAGGCGCGTCCGTTGTCGCATGGAGGCGGCGCGCAAGGGGAAGTGAATGACCATCGGGATCACCCTCAGCATGCCGACCGAGACCCACCTGGAACAGGGCGTTGGGTATATCGCGCGCTGTATACCCCTCGATGTAAGCAGCCAGGGAGACACCGAGGACCAGGCGCGCGAGAACCTCGTCGAAGCCGTCTGGCTGTTTCTGGAATCATGCATCGAACGTGAGGTGCTCTTTCAGGTTCTGTCTGAATGTGGCGTCACTGTCGAGTCGAAGTCTGTATCGCCACCGGACGACGAAACGCCTCTTATCACCATTCCAATCCCACTGTTGCTAACCCAACGTGTCCAATCGAATTACGCCAACTAGTTGGCGTAAGCTTCAGCGAACCTTCGAAAAAGCCGGATATAAACTTGAGAGGACTAGAGGCTTGCCCTTGTTCTCAGCAAGCCTGGCGTTAATCGGCCGCTCGTTATTCCCAGAGCCAAGAGCGTAGGAGTGGGCATTATTAGCGGGCTCCTGCGCACAGCCGGGATGTCCCGGGAAGAGTATCTCGACCTTTCGAGCTGATTGAGCACGATTCCGAGCACGGCCCACGCGGTCCGATCTCACCCGGCTATCATTGCTGGTGACGCGCTTTGAGCATGGATTGGCGTTGATGACGCGCTTGGCGTTGGTCGGCAGCGGGCCGGACGACGAGGCATATGCCCGCATCGCGCCGCGCGCCGGCGCTGGCATCGCCGCCGTCACGGACGGCGCGCGGGCCGGCACGGGTCGCGCCATTGCGGCGGAGACGCTTGCCGCGCTGCTCGAAGCCCACGCCGACGCGATCGACGCCGTGATCGTCCAGACGCCCACCGACGAGCGGGCGAGCCACATCGAGGCGGCCGCAACAGCCGGCAAACATGTGCTGGTGAAGGGTCCGCTGGGACGCTCGGCCGGCGAAGCGCGCGACTTGGCCGAAGCCTGCGCCGGGGCCGACGTGGTGTTCATGGCCGGGCAGATTGACCGGTATCGCCCGGATGTCGCGGCCGTGCGGGCGAGCATGGACGCGGGCCAGATGGGCCAACCCGGCCTGCTGCGGAGCCATCGCTGGCAACCGCCGCCCACGGGCGGCCCCACGGCCTGGCGGCTGGACCCAGACCGCAGCGGCGGGATCTTCATCCACGAGCTCACGCGGGAAATCGACATCGCGGCCTGGCTCTTCGACGAGCCTCCCGAAACGGTATTTGCGGTGGCGCGCGGGCAAGACTCCGATCGACCGGATGCGGCGGTGGTGCATCTCGGGTTTCCCAATGGCGGTATGGCCGTGCTGGACGTGACGACGGCGCTTCCGCGGGGCGATGGCTATTGGTCCGTGGGAATCATTGGCGCGGACGGCGCGATCTACGCGGACGACCAGCACAACATGCAACTGCTCTACAAGGGCGGGACGCCCGCCGCGCGGCTCACCAGCACCGGCGACGCCACCGTGCTGAGCCAGCTCCAGGCGTTCGTGGCTGCGGTGAACAACAGTGCGGATGCCAGCGACAGCGTCGCCGCCGGCGTCTTGGCCCTCGAAGTCGCCGAAGCCGCCATGGCCTCGGCCGCGTCGGGACGCGCCGCCGCGCGCACGGAGGACGGCTATGTCCTCGTCTAGCGGCAACTCGGTCTTCCGCGTGGCGGTGTTGAGCGTGGTGAAGCACGACTACGTGCCACTGGGACTCACCACGCACCCGCGGTTCGATCCGGTCGTGGTGGCGGACGACGCCGAGCAGCCCGACTGGGTCCACGAGCGCAACCAGAAGCTGGCCGACGACCTGAACATTCCCTACGTGCGCGACGTAGAGGCGGCGCTGCGGGACTACGACGTGCAGGTGGCTTGCGTGAGCCCCGAGGCCGAGCGCCACGCGGACCTCAGCGTGCGCGCCGCCGACGCCGGGCTGCACGTGGTGCAGGACAAGCCCATGTCCACCCTGGTTTCCGAGTGCGACCGCATCGTTGAGGCCGTGGAGCGCAACGGCGTGAAGTTCCTGATGTGGAACCGCGACATGCTGCCGGCGATGTTGCAGGCCCGTCAGCAGTTGCAGAGCGGCGCGATCGGGGACGTGCGCGCGGTGCACGTCGACTTCTATTTCGCCAAGGACGCGGGACCGCGCCGCGGCGAACAGCCGCCCGGCGCTCCCAAGATCGATTGGCTCGAAGCGCTCAAGGCCGCCCACGTGGACGGTTCGGACGGCGGCGTGGGGCACGCCCCGATGGGCGAGCTGCAGATCGAAGGCATCTACCCGCTGTCGCACATTCAGGTACTCACCGGAGCAAAAGTCCAGCGGGTGTTCGCGCGCGCGACGGCTCACTTCCACCAGCGCAACGTGGATCACGGCATCGACGACCTGGCCTCGGTGACGCTGGAGCTGGAAAACGGGATCGTGGGCACGCTGTGCATCGGCCGCATTGGGCGCGCCAAGCACGACAACGACGGCGAGATCAAGGTCCGCATCCTGGGCACGACGGGCGCGATGGTTATCAACGAGCCGCGGCCCGAGGTGCGCGTCTTTTATCGCGGACGGACGGCCAGCGACTCGCCGGGGCGACGCGCCGGCGGCGACGCGGACTGGCTCCTGATGGAGAACTTCGCCCAGGCCATCGACACCAACGGCGACACAATTCTCAACGCGCGCGTCGGACGCGACATCGCGGCAACCGTGCAGGCCGCCATGGACTCAGGCCGCACCGGCCGCCCGGTCGAGGTGACCTAGCTAGACCTCGTACGGGGCATCGAACTCCGCCGTCTCCACCCAGGCTCCACGCTCGGCGGACGCGACGGCGGCGTCCGTAAAGATCTGCACCCGCCAGCCGCCGTGCAACTCCGGCACTTCGGTGGGCTCGCCGGCCATCGTCGCCATTAGGCCCGGATGGACCATGTCCCTGAAGTTGTTGAGATCGTCGGGCGGCGGCACGGTCTCGTGGTGCTCCGATTCGCCGGGTTTGCGCGCGATGCGTATGTCGCCGGTCCAGCGGTTGATGGCCAGGGAAGCCTCTTCGCCGTGCAGTTCGACGTCCGGCGCCAGCGCCGTTCGCAGATATGGCGCGTGCGAAACCATAAGCACGCCAACGGCGCCGTTGTCCATCTCGAACGTGAGGTTGCCGTAGTCGAATGCCGTGCCCTTCCGCCGTGACGCTGCGGCCGTGGCGTCGTGCGCTTCGCTCCAGGCCAGCGCCTCCTCGAGGTTGGGCTCGCCCAGGTCGGGTTTCGGCGGCGCCAGCACGCCGGCCTGCGCGAACACGCGCCGCGCTTCGAGGCCGGTGAGCCAGCGCAGGGTGTCGTAGGCATGGGAGCCGCCGTCGGCGACGCTGCCGGCGGCCGACTGCCCGGCGTCGTCACGCCAGGTGAAGGGTATGGATGTCAACCGCGGGTTGTGCCAGCGATAGACGATGCCTCGGACCTCGCCGATCAAGCCCTCGGCCAGGAGCTGCCGCACGCGCGGAAACACCGGCACGCCGCGGATCCAAAACGGCACCATATGCCCCAACCCGCCATCGCGGTAGGCGCACCAGACGTCATGGGCTTCGCGCGCGTTCATGGCCACCGGCTTCTCGCACACGATGTGCTTGCCCTGCGCGGCGCATTCCAGGGCAATCTCGTAGTGCATGACGTCGGGAACCACCACCACGACGACGTCGACGTCGGGATGGGCCACCACTTCACGCCAGTCGGTGGTGACGAGCGCGGCGCCGTCCTCGCGTCCGGCCGCCTCCAGAAGATCGCGGCGACGCGCGCACACGGCGACGATGTCGAATTGCTCGGGGACCTCGCGCATCTCGCGCCGATAAGGCACGCCGATGTATCCCGACGCGCCGATGACGCCAACCTTGAATCGCATGGCTCTACCTAACGGATACCGCGCCGCATCATCAAACCGCGCACGGTGGGCTTTGTCCACTGGGGCGCTGCCTGCCTAAGGGGTTTCGGCGCATTGCCGCGTGCACGGGCGGTCAGAGCCCAGCTCGATTGCCAAGCCCAAGCGCGCGTAGGGGCGGTTCGCGAACCGCCCCTACACCAATCGTCCAATGCGTCTCCAAGCCGGATGGTCCTGGATTCCCCTCTTCGCGGCATTGACGCTCGGATATCTGGGTGCTGGGGCAGCGGGCCTCACCCCGTCGCGCCGCGCTTCTTCGACGCCCCCAACCGGCGTTCAATCCGCGCCAACCGGTGCTCCAACGCGGGTCGCGCGAGCGGTTGGGGCAGGGCGTCCGGGAGACGATCGGCTTGCACCAGGGCCTCCTCGGTGCATTCCCGCGCGGTGTCGAACGTGCCGGCCCGATGCTCGTGGTATTTGGCCAGCTCGACCAAGGCCCACACGGCGCCGCGTCCTTGGCGTCGCCGCATGACCTCCCACACGTCCAACGCCCGCGGCCAGGCGCCGCGACGCTTGTGCGCCAGGCTCAGCGGCGCCTGCGCCAGCGGCTGCAAGGCTTGGTCCAAGCCAAGCTCCAACGCCCGCGCGTAGGCCGCCAGCGCCGCGTCGAAGTCACCGGCAAGCGCAAGGGACCGCGCCGCGCCCAGCACTTGGGCGGGATGGGCGCCGGGGCTGCGCCAGTCACTGAAGGCGTCGCAGGCGCGCGCCAGCAACGCCGCCATGGACACCATGTCCACCCGGTTGTGGGCCACCACCGGCACCAACTCGCGGGCGTCGCCGGTCCGCAGATAGCGAAAGTAGATGTCGGGGATCTCGTGGCTCGGCACGTCAAGCTCCCGCTCGACGCCGAGGATCTCCCGCTCCAGCGTGCCGAGGTCGCGGCGCGGGAGCTGATAGCGCCACAGCCGGCGCGCCACGTGCAACAGGTCCAGCGCGCCCAGGGCGTCGAGGGATGTGCGCCTGCGGTTCATGATGAACCGCGTCCGCAGCAGCGGCAGGTCGAAGCTCTTGCCGTTGAAGCTCACCGTCCAGTCGAACCGTGAGATCTGGCGCGCCAGGTGCGCCATCATGGCCGGCTCGTCGGCGTGATCGCGCATGAAGTACTGCTCGACCCGCAGCGCGCCGTCCTCCACCCAGCCGCAGCCCACAAGAAAGGCATAGGTGCCCGTCCCGCCCGCCAGCCCGGTGGTCTCCGTGTCGACGAACAGCGCCCGCTCCAGCTCGAAGTCCTCCAGCTCCGGATCGCCGCTGAGCGTGGTCAACGCACGCCGATCGGGGTCACCCGGCCAGCCCACCGACAGCCCGCGCGGCAACTCGTGGATAGACCTGACTAGGACAAACGACCCGGCGTCGTTGGATTCGAGCGCGCCGCCAACGGCCTCTTCAACGGGCACGCCCGGCGCGACCGTTCGAGGCGCGACCGCCGGCTCGACCGGCTCCCACGGCCGGTTCCAGGCCATGCCCCGGCCGCTGGTCATCGCGCGCTAAGTGACGTTCGATAGCGGTCGGAAGGGACCCTCACCCTAGCCCTCTCCCTTCCAGGGAGAGGGAATCAGCGGGCGGCGCAATCGCCAATGCTGCGACAGACTCGGCGGTGCGCGCCCGCAGCACCCGCAGCGTGGCCGCCTTGGCGCTGATGCCCGACGCCACCGGCGGTCCCACGCAGGCCGGGCAGCCCTCGGCGCAGTCGCAGTCGGCGGCCAGCTCCGCCGCGGCCTGCATCACCTGCTCGAACGTCGCATACAACCGCTCGCTGAGCCCGACGCCGCCCGGATAGCGGTCGTAGAGATACAGCGTCGGCGCCTGGGTGAACGGCGACTTGATTTCGCTGACGACGCCCAGATCGTGTGGGTCGCACATGAGATGGACCGCCGCCACGTTGGGCAGCAGGTGCCGCGCGCCCCAGAGCCCGGCTTCGACCTCGCTGCGGGACAGCATTTCGGTCAGCTCTGGCCGCATCCAGGCCCAGCACGCCTGGGTGTGCATCTCCTGCTCGGGCAGATCGATGGTGCCCCAGCCGACGTTGTCGTCGTCGCTGATGCGCAGCTTCTTGAAGATCGTGGGCCGGGCGGTGACGCGCACCTCACCCCACGAGCGCGCGAGCGGCGCGTCGGCCTGCTGCTCGAAATCGTCGAGCACGGCCACGTTCACGTTCATGCTGGCGACGGTGTAGTGCTCCACCGAGACCTCTTCGACGTACGCCTTGCCCTGCTCCCAATCGAGGCGGTTGACGTGGAACTGCCGCCCATCGTGGAGATAGATCGCGTCCTCGTGCACGCGCGTGGGCGCGGAGAAACGGTCGACCTGGCCGATCACCTGCGGGCGGCTCTCGTCGGTGACGATGACGATGTTGTCGAGCGTGCCGGTGCGCAGGCTCACGAATTGCGCCGGATAGTCGTCGGCAGTCCAGTGATAGGTTCCCCCGGCGTTGTGCAGGATGCCCTCGTCGACGAGCATCCGCACTGCGCCGTCCGTGGTGGGCACGCCGAAGGCTTCGTCCTCGACCAGCGGCAACTCGAACGCGGCGCACTTGAGGTGGCTGGTGTAGACGTAGAGGTTGTCGGGGTTGATGAGCGCCGACTCGACCGACTCGCGCAGCACGAAATCCGGATTCCGCGCCACGAACTGGTCCAGCGGGCTGGACCCGGCCACGTAGACCGCCACCGACGACTCGCGGCGGCGACCGGCGCGGCCCACCTGCTGCCAGAAGCTCGCCAGCGACCCCGGATAGCCGCACAGCACCGCCGCCTGGGCCTGCCCGATGTCCACGCCCAGCTCCAGGGCGTTGGTGGCCACGACCGCCCGCACGGTGCCGTCGCGCAGGCCCGCCTCGATCTCGCGGCGCTCGGCCGGCAGGTAGCCGCCGCGATAGCCGCGCACCTCGCCCCGGCCCAGGTGGGGACCGCCCCGCAGCTTGCTGAGCAACAGCTCGGTGGCCGTGCGGCTGCGGGCGAAGGTGAGCGTTTGGATGTCGTTGCCGAGCAGCACCCCGGCAATCTCCGCCGCCGCGTCGATCTCGGAGGCCCGAATTCCCAGCTGCGCGTTCACGACCCGCGGGTTGTAGAAGATCAGGTGCTTCTCGCCGCGCGGCGAACCGTCGTCGTCCACCACGCCCAGGTCGCGCTCCGTGAGCCGGTCGGCCAGCTGTTTGGGATTGGCGATAGTCGCCGAGCAGGCCACGATCTGCGGTCGCGAGCCGTAAAACTCGGCCACGCGCAGCAAGCGCCGCAACACGTTGGCCAGGTGGCTGCCGAAGATGCCGCGGTAGACGTGCAGCTCGTCGAGCACGATGAAGCGCAGGTTCTCGAACAGCCGGGTCCAATGGGTGTGGTGCGGCAGGATGCCCTGGTGCAGCATGTCAGGATTGGTGATGACGACGTGCCCGGCCTGCCGCAACTTCCGCCGCGCGGTCGTCGGGGTGTCGCCGTCGTAGGTGAAGGTCTTGATGTCAGCCTCGGCGACCTGGATCAGCGAGTAGAGCTCGTCCAGTTGGTCTTGCGCCAGGGCCTTGGTGGGGAAGAGATAGAGCGCGCGGGCCTGGGGATCGTCCAGGATGGCCTGCACGACGGGCACGTTGTAGCAGAGGGTCTTGCCCGACGCGGTGCCGGTGACGATGCAGACGTCCTCGCCGCCGAGCACGCGTCCGATGGCCTCGGCCTGGTGCGTGTAAAGCTCGCGCACGCCACGCTGCTCCAGCGCCCGCCGCAGCACCGGCGCGATGCCGTCGGGCCAGGGCGCATGCCGCGCCTCGCGCGCGGGCCGAACCTTCCACGCCGTGACGCCGCGGGCGAACGCCGCGTCGCCGGAGAGGCGGTCGGCAAGCTGGGCGGCGTTCATGAAGGCACCGGTCGGCAATGCAAGAGTGCGCCACGCAATGCGCCGCGCCGGACATCACCGCTCCACTCTAGGCCATCATCGCCCACCGCACAAATACCGAACAGACCGCTGCCAGCCCCCCTTGCCAGCGGTAACGGTATTGCCCTGTCTATCAGAATCGCAGCCCTCGCGGCGGGTTGACCGGTCTCCTGCAACCGTGGGAGATTGTTGCTTCGAGGGAGAAGCTGTTCGACATTCGGCAAGCATCCTCGGCCCACTGACGGAGACGATGGAAGAGGCTCGATATGCATACGAATGCACTTCCATTACGGATAGTGTCTATCTATGTGCTGAAACTGGCATTGATCGTGCTGCTTAGCGTTTCTTTGCTGTTTGTCACTGTAGATCGAGTGCATGGATGTTCATGTGAGCAGGTATTACCGTCCGAGGCGTTTGATAGAGCCGATATAGTTTTCTCGGGTGTCGCCTTAGAAAGCAGTTTCTTTTATAGGCCAAGCGCAGATGTCTATCAGCTTTTGAGTGAGGGTGCCTATAACAGTGAAATCGTATACGAACTCAAAGTTAACTCTGTATGGAAGGGTGAGCCCCATGAGCACGTTTACATCGTTAACACAGTTCACCCCTGCCCCAGCGGATTCGAGCTTGGCAGAGAGTATCTTGTCTACGCTCACGTTCGTGCTGATCACCTGGAGACCTATGGATGTGGTAGAACACGTCCTCTCGCGACGGCGCAGGAGGATCTTGCCGAGTTCGGCGAAGGCCAGTCGCCTACAGCAAAAGGATCGCGGGCGCCGCGGCCGTCGATCATGGACAGCTGGCTCTCTCCGAGTGACATGGTCCAGAAGCTCACACGGGATCTGCTTGACTTGCAATCGGAGCTAAGGCGCCTCAAGCGATCGGAACCGCCAGGTACGACCGCATCTACCCTGGCGCCGATGCCGACGCCAGACCGACGACCTGCGTCTCCACATGAACTGATCCGGGACCTCGCTTGGTGGATGGGCAACGTGCTCTACGAGATAGAGAAAGAGCGCCGCAGGCAACCAGAACCGACGCCTACGCTGGCGCCCACCCCAGAGCCTTCGCCTACGGTGGCGCTAACCGCGACACCGACGCCGACGCCCGCACCGACCCGAGAGCCTGCGGTTCTGGGTGACGGGACCAGCACTCCCGGATGGCTGATCCCAACCGCCGCAGCCGTTTTCGTGGCCGCGCAAGTGGGTGTGCTCGCAGCCGCCTCTATAGCGCGGCGCCGAGACGGCGGCTCTTAGGCCCTAGCCGCCGCGCAGCCGACTCTGGCTACATGCCAGACGTAGAGCCTGCCCCGTACTTGATACGGGGCCGGGTTTGAATCCCGCCCCTACCGGCAAGGGCAGATTCCCGTGCCGGGAGAGGGGACGAGCTCAGGCCGCCCAGCTCGAAACGAAATCGTCCAGCGTCACCGCTTGCCGCGGTTCGGCGTGGAGGCGCTGCGCCAGCCAATCGAAGCGGCGCCACAACTCGGCGGCCTCCGTGTCGCTGAAGCGCTCGCTGAAGGCCGGACCCCAGCCCAGCGTGAGCGGGTGGAGGTGCGTGGCTTGGCGCTGCATGGCGTCCGGCAGGTCATCGAATCCCGGCTGCTTGAGCAGGTGAATGTGCCGCGCGGCTTCGGCCATGCAGGCCGTGAGGGCCAGCTTGGCGGCGGGTCCGGCGCCGGGGTGCAAGTCTTCAAGGGCCGTGCGAAAGGCGTCGGCGTCGCCGTCCAGGACGCCGCGCAGCGCCTGCTCGGTGAGGTCCCGCTGCTCCGCCGCGCGGCGGTTCCAAGTCTGGAACACGTCGGCGGCGGACGGGGAGAGATGCCGGGTGAAGCCGGTGTCCCGCGGCATGGCGTGGACCGCGATTCCGCCGTGCACCGTGCGCCGCAGCTTCGGGCTGTAGTTGCTGCCCCAATGCAACATGCTGTGGTGATAGATCAAGCCGTCGCCGGCCTTCAACTCCACCGGCATTCCTCCCGGCATCGGCGACCGTGGGTCCTCGGCCAGATGCCGATCCTCCTCGAGCGTGTTCAGTCGGCGGTGACTGCCCGGCACCACCCAGAGCACGTCGTCGTCGTAGAGCGGCAGATTCCACTGCAGATAGCGCGGGCCGGTTTCCGCCAATTCCTCTTGCAGCAGCCACAGCGGCGCCACCTCGAGCGGTCCGATATCGCGGTGCCACTTGGCGGGGCCGTGGTCGGTCCGCGGGTTGCACATCATCATCATGTGCATGGGCACGGCCTCAGTGCCGCTGAGCATCTCGCGGCTGGCGCCCATGATCGGGTCGCTGAGCCAAAGCTCAACCGCCAGGGCGGTTTCCGCGTCCACAATATTCTCAAACGCCGGCACGCGCGGTTGCGGACGCATGTCCCACACGCCGCCGGGCAGATCGTCGGGTCCGGCCTCGTGGCGCCAGATTTCGCGCTGCCGGTCCAGCAGGCCCTCGCAAGCTTCGCGCACCGCGTCGAGCCGCTCGGCCGGAATGACGTTGCGCAGGATGAGATAGCCGTCGCGGCGGAGGCGGGATTGGTTCAGGCTGGACATGGGGACTCCGATGCTGTCGAGTGCATTTGAGGAAATGCGCGCGCGACGCCTTCTACGGATGTGCGCACGAGGCAGAGCCTGCCCCGTTCGTGGTGAGCCTGTCGAACCACGTCCTTCGACAAGCTCACGGCGCCGATCCCACGCTGCACGCAGCGCGGGCCACCGGACGCGCACTACCCGCCTGGCTCAAGGGCAGGTTTGAAACCTGCCCCTACCGGCAAATGGGATCGTCTCGGGCAAAGTAGGAGTCAGGCCGCCCAACTCGCAACGAAATCGTCCACGGTCACTGGTTGCCGCGGTTCGGCGTGGAGGCGTTGCGCCAGCCAGTCGCAGCGGCGCCAGAGCTCGTCGGCCTCGGCGTCGCTGAACCAGTCGCCAAAGTCCGATCCCCAGCCCAGCGTGAGCGGATGGAGGGACTTGGCCTCGCGCTGCAAGTCCTCGGGCAGCTCGTCGAAGTCCGGCTGCCTGAGCAGGTATATGTGCCGCGCGGCCTCGGCCAGGCAGGCCGTGAGGGTCAGCTTGGACGCGGGACCGGCGCCGGGGTGCAAGCCCTCGAGCGCCGTGCGAAAGGCCGCCGCGTCGCCGTCCAGGATGCCCTGCAGCGCCTGCGCGGTGAGGTCCCGCTGCTCCGCCGCGCGGCGGTTCCAGCTCTGGAACGCGGCGGCGGACGAGGGCGAAAGATGGCGCGTGAAGCCCGGATCCCGCGGCATGGCGTGCACCGATATGCCGCCGTGCACCGTGCGCCGGAGCCTCGTGCTGTAGTTGCTGCCCCAGTGCAGCATGCTGTGGTAGTAAATCAAGCCGTCGCCGGCCTTGAGCTTCACCGGCATGCCACCCGGCAGCGGCGACCGCGGATCGTCCCTTAGCCGCCGGTCCTCCTCGGGAGTGTTCAGGCGGCGATGGCTGCCCGGCACCACCCAGAAGACGTCGTCGTCGTAGAGCGGCAGGTTCCACTGCAGGTAACGCGGGCCGGTTTCCGCCAGCTCCTCTTGCAGCAGCCAGAGCGGTGCCACTCCGTTGTTCCCAATGTCACGGTGCCACTTGGCGGGGCCGTGGTCGACGCGCGGATTGCACATCATCATCATGTGCATGGGTATCGCCTCGGTCCCGCTGAGCAGCTCGCGGCTGGTGCCCATGACCGGCTCGCTGAGCCATAGCTCGACCGCCGGCGCGGTTTCCTTGTCCACCAGCGCATGAAAGTCGGGCACGCGCGGCTGCATGTGTTTCTCCCACGTGCCGCCGGGCGGATCGTCGGGGCCGGCCTCGCGGCGCCAGACCTCGCGCTGCCGCTCCAGCAGGCCCTCGCAGGCGTCGCGCACCGCGTCGAGCCGGTCGGCGGGAATAACGTTGCGCACGAAGAGATAGCCGTCGCGACGGAGCAGGGATTTGTTCAGGCTGGGCATGCGGTCTCCTGTGCTGGGGGATGAGCCAGAAGCAACTCGGGCGTGGATTCCCGCCTCCGCAGGAATGACGGAGGGTAAGGCACGGGTCTCATTGGCGGTCGGTCGGGGGTGTGCGACTCACGCCAAACCGGCTTATGGCGCCGATCCCACGCTGCACGCAGCGTGGGCCACCGGACGATACGCGCATCAATCGACGTCCAGGCCGATGTATTTCATCACCTCGTCCACCCACACCTGGTCGTAGCCCTTGCCCTCCCAGAGTCGGATCAGCGGCGCGTCCGCGTCGGTGGGATGCACGCCGGCGGGGTCGTGGTCCAACACGCCCAGGAGCTGCCGCCGCACGGGGTCGGCGCGCGCGATGAGCTCCGGTGAACTGGATACCCGGTCGCCCAGCCGCATCCAGATCGGCGAGTAGACGTAGAAGAGGTTCTTGCGCCGGACGTTCGAGGTGTTGCGCGAGACCGAATGCCAGAGCGCGTTGTGAAACAGCATCGCGTCACCCGCACGAAGTTGCAGCTGCACGGCGCCCGGCACCCCGGCGTCGATCTCGTCGACTTCTTGAAAGCGGCTTGGCGAGGCAAGCGTCTCCGCGTCGGCGTCCTCCCGCGGAAAGTTGCCGCGGTGGCTGCCGGGAATGAGCAGGAAGTTGCCCATGTCGGGCGCGTCCAGGTCGGTGAGGAACCAGCCGATCTTGAGGTGCAGCAGCGGCGTGAGCCCGCCGGCGCTCGGAAACGGATAGGGCTTGGGACCGTCGTAGTGCCAGCGGCTGCCCGGATGCGGCGTGGGCGGACGCACCATCACCTGCGACGCGAGCAACTGGATCGTCGCGCCCATCAGATCCATCACGATGCCCAGGTGATTCGGATGGTCGATCAGATCGAGGAAGGCATCGTCCTCCTCGATCACGTTGAGGGTGCTCAGCCACTCGTCGGACGAGCGTCCCGCGCGCTGCGAAGCCTCGTCGACCCGGTCCACGGCGTCGGTGAGCCGCTCGATTTCATCGGACGACAGCACGCCGGGCAGCACCAGATAGCCCTGCGTGTCCCAGTGCTCGCGCTGCTCGGGCGTCAGGCGCGTGAGAGTTTCAACGTCGATCACGGGCGCACCTCCCAGAGGGCTGCCGTCAGGCGATCGCGGCCGGGCAACCGCCAGCGTAGCGCGGGCGAGCCGGGGTCAACCATTCGCCCTGCGGTTGACGACGAGGCCGGTGCTTGTCCACGGCGCCCTGGACTTCTCACGACGCTCAAACCGAATGCGGGGCTTCCCGGAAGAGTCACTCCGAACGCAGTGAGGAATCCAAGGGCGTGGTGCCTTCTCCCCGCCCCTTAGATTCCTCGCGTTGCTCGGAATGAAGGGAGTGGGCGGCGCAATGACGAGAGGGGCGCCCTACCAGTTGCCGTTGACCACCCAGCCGCCGTCGGCGAAGAGGCAGTGGCCCGTGACGAAGCTCGACTCGTCCGAGGCCAGGAACACGGCCCCGGCGGCGATCTCCTCGGGCGTGCCCAGGCGTCCGGCGGGGACGCGGAGCATCAGCGGCGCGATGGCCTCGTTGCCCTCCTCGCGGGCGCCGCGGAACAAAGGCGTGTCGGTGTAGCCGGGGCCGATCGAGTTGGCCCGCACGCCGTGCTCCGCCAGCTCCACGGCCATGACCTGCGTGGCCATGATGACCGCCGCCTTGGAGGTGCAGTAGGCCAGTCGATCGGCGACGGCGCGCGCGCCGTAGATCGAGGCGATGTTGATGATCGAGCCCGCGCCGTTCGGCGCCATCCGGCGGGCCGCCGCCTGTGCGCTGAAGACGACGGCGTCGAGATTGAGGTCCATGAGGCGGCGCCAATCCGCGCGGGTGTGATCGAGCAGCGTGCCGCTGATCGAGACTCCCGCGCTGCCGACCCATGTGGTGAGACCGCCAAGATCGCTGACGACGCCGTCGACGAAGCGATCGAGGTCGTCCTGCCGGGTCACGTCGATCTGCACGTCAAGGGCGCGACGGCCCAGCGCGCGCACCTCGCCGGCCACCTCTGCGGCGCGTTCCGAATCGAGGTCGCCAATGGCGACATCGGCCCCCTCCTGCGCGAATGCCAGCGCACAGGCGCGGCCAATGCCCGAGCCGCCGCCGGTGATGGCGGCAATCTTGCCCTCCAGCCGCATGTTCAGCCTCCTTCAAAGATTGGTTGCACGGATTGGCTGCCGCATTGTCGCGAGAATTCGCGGACGGCGGGGAGGAGTCCGGTGGCCCGCGCTGCGTGCAGCGTGGGATCGGCCGTCCCCCTCACCCTGTCCCTCTCCCCAAGGAGAGGGGACCGGACCCACGATGCCGCGCAGGCGCTATGCTTTTCGCGAGCGACGAGCAACACGCGGTCGAGAGCGACCGCCGATACCCCTTCCCGGAGGCTGTCCCATGCCCCCTAGCAGTGAGCGCGCCCTGCGCGAGTTGCGTGGTCCCGCCGCGCTGGTGATGGCGCCGTTCGATGACGATCTGCGACTCGACCTGGACGCCCTGCGCTCGAACATCCAGTTCATGCTGGACGCGGGCCTGGAGACCGGCAAGGGATTCATCATTTCGCCGTGCGGCAGCGGCGAATACCTCAGCCTTTCGCCGTCGGAGCACCGCGACATGGTGGAGGTGTCGGTTGAAGCCGCGGCGGGTCGGATCCCCGTGGTGGCGGGCGCGGCGAGCTTGAACCTGGACGAGGTGATCGCCCTCTCGCAGGGCGCGGCGGACGCCGGCGCGGAGTACGTGATGATCTCGCCACCCTGCTACTACCCGATCAGCCAGCAGGGTATGTACGAGTGGTACCGGATTCTCGCGGAGTCGCTGGATGCCGGGATCATGATCTACGACCAATCCTGGCGGCAGGAGATCGGCACGTCGCTGGGCGTGGAGCTCATCGGGCGGCTGGCCGAGTTTCCGAGCATCGTGTCGCTCAAGTACGGCGCGCCCAACATCATCGAGCCGATGGTCGAGGCGCTGGATCGGTACGCCGACCGCTTTGCCTTCATCGACAACTCGCTGGGCTACACCTCGACGGTGGCCTACATGCACGGCGCCACCGGATACATCTCCGGTCCGGCGACCTGGTGGCCGGAGTTCGAGCTGGAATTCTTCCGCCTGCTCGAGGCCGGCGACTTCGCCGGCGCAGACCGCTGGCACGCGAAGATCGGGCCCTACATGTCGCTGCACCAGAGCGAGGGCGGCCCCGGATGGAACGACCTGCAGGACTCGGCCATCATCAAGGCCGCGTTGGACTTCGTGGGTCTGCACGGCGGACCGACGCGACCGCCGTTCCGCGGCGTCAACAACGAGGAACGCCTCGTGATCAACGCGGTCTTGGACGATCTCGGCGTGCGGCAGGCGGTGCCGGCCTAAGGCATAGATCCCACGGCCGTGCGGCCAACCTCGCCTCGTTCGTGGTGAGCCTGTCGAACCACGCCCTTCGACAGGCTCAGGGCGAACGGATCGGCGCCAACCACTTGTGTGCCTGGGCCGGGCGGTCAGCCTTGTCCTAAGGCGATGCGCACGTCTTCGGTGGTGTCGCGGAGCACGGTGGGCCGGATGGCGATCTCCTCGATGAGCGTGCGCCCCGGCGTCACCGCGCAAAAGACGATGGCGTCCGCGACGTCGTCGGCGCCGATCATGGTAGCGCGGTCCTCTGCCGTCGGCGGACGCGGTCGCTCGCCGAGCAGCGGTGTGTCGACCTCGCCGGGCAGGACGGTGCAGGCGCGGATGCCCCGGTTGCGAAACTCGGCGTTCACGCTGCCCATGTAGTTGAGCAGCGCCGCCTTGGACGCCGCATAGGCCGCCCCGCCGAGGGGTCCGGGGCTGTAGACGGCAAACGAGGAGACGCTCACGATCGTGCCGCCCCCGCGCTCGATCATGCCCGGAATCAGCCCGCGGCAAAGGATCGACGCGGCGGTGACGTTGATGCGGAAGAGCGCGTCGAGCGCGGCGTCCGCCGTCGCCGAGCTGCGGTGGGGCGAGTTGGCTCCGGCGTTGTTGACCAGCACGTCGACGCCGCCCAACGTCTCCGTCGCCCAGCGTGCGAGCGCATCGACCTGGGCGGGGTCCATGAAGTCGGCGACGTAGGAGGGGACATCGGCGGCGCCGGCGGCCTCGACCGTAGCCACGGTTCGAGCCAGGCGATCAGGGCGGCGGCTGGTGAGCGCCACCCGCGCGCCTTCCCGCGTGAGCGCCAGGGCGGCGGCGGTGCCGATAGCGCCTCCGCCTCCCGTGACCAGGGCAACCTGACCATCCAACCGTCCCATGCGTCCCTCCGCCGTGGCGACTACGGACCGCTACTGGCTGCGGCCGCGCGCGGTGACGTGCCAAACGGCCTCAACGATACCCTCCCGCGCGGCGAAGGCATGGTCGTAGAGGTTCACGCAGGGACAGATGTGGTTGGGGATGACGCGCAGCGTCTGACCGATGGCGAAGGCGCTCGCGTCCGGCGCGGCGATCACCCCGTGCTCGTCGGAGACGCTGGTGATGACGGCATCGGGATGGCCCACCACCATGCCGTGGCCGGTGTTTTCCAGCACGCTGGGGCCGCGGCGGTCGGAAGTGAGCGCCTTTGCGCCCGCGTCGATGACGACGCGGTCCGGCGCGGGCAGGTTCACCACCGTCGCCAGCACGGTGGCCGCGCACCAATCGGTGTGACCGAGCAAATGCGCGTGCGACGCATCGTTGAATACGGCGGTGCCGGGTCGCAATTCGTCAATTGGCGCGTGGAACGATTCCAGCAGGAATGACGGCGAGGAGCCCATGCTGACCTCGCACGCCGCTCCGGTGGCGGCCTGGATCGCCGCGGCGATGCTGGTCATCAGTTGTTGGGACTCTTCAGCGGCAGTGTGGACGCCGGCCGGGTCGGCCGCCTGATAGTCGTGGCCTTCGTGGGTGTAGATACCGCGAAGATTGAGGCCATCCGTGCGGAGCGTCTGCTGCGCAAGGGCAACGGCAGCTTCCGCGGTCGCAACGCCGGTGCGACATTGGCCGGTGTCGATCTCGATGGCCACGTCGAGGGTTGCATCGGACGCGGCGAAGGGTGCGCCGAGTGCTCGCACGTGCTCAGCATGGTCGACGCCTACGGCGAGGCGGGTGCGCTCGGCAAGCTCTACAAGGCGAATGAGGCGGGACGCTCCGACGACCTGGTTGGCGATGAAGATGTCGTCGAAGCCGGAGTCGGCGAAGGCCTCGGCCTCACCGAGCTTGGCGCAGCAGATGCCCTCTGCGCCCGCCTGCCGCTGACGCGCCGCGACCGCCGCCATGCGGTGGGTCTTGACGTGGGGACGCAAACGCGCGCCCGCCCTGCGCGCGGTCGCCACGAGGCGCGCGATATTGGCGTCGAGCACGTCGAGGTCGATCACCAGTGCTGGGGTTTCGAGATCGACCACGGCGCGACCGATGGCAGCGGAAGGCTCCCGGCTGGAGAGCACGGGTTCGGACGTCATGGGTTTTCGGCGCGGTCCTGCGCTGGTCGCAGTGTACGTTCCGCTATGCAGGCTTGGAGTGGACCGGGCGGCGGATGTCGTACCGTTCGATACGCGGATTACGAATCGAACGAACAGCACCGCAAATGAACGTCACCGATGGTCGGAGGTTGGGTCGGCATGAGCGCTGAGGTCAGACGGCTGAGCAACTGGATCAACGGCGAGTGGGTGGAGTCGGTCAGCACTGATCGTCTGGACGCCGACAATCCGGCGACGGGCGAGGTGATCGCCAGCGTGCCGCTGTCGACCGAGGCCGAGATCGACGCGGCCGTGCAGACGGCCAAGGCGGCCTTCCCGGCCTGGCGCGACACCCCGGCGGTCGATCGCGGGCGGGTGCTGTTTCGGCTGCATTCGCTCATGCGGGACCGGTTCGAGGAAATCTCCCGCACCGTAACCATCGAAAACGGCAAGACCCTGGAAGAGGCCCGCGGCGAGGTGCTGCGGGCCGTCGAAAACGTCGAGGTGGCGGCGGGCATTCCCACCCTGCAGCAAGGGTCGTTCTCAAGCGACATTTCGGCGGCCATCGACGAACACTCGATCCGCGAGCCGCTGGGCGTGTTTG
This sequence comes from Chloroflexota bacterium, assembly GCA_034421255.1. Classification (GTDB taxonomy): domain Bacteria; phylum Chloroflexota; class UBA11872; order UBA11872; family UBA11872; genus JAJECS01. The sequence continues at coordinate 18,704 of DAOUKN010000034.1, forward strand.
CGCAGATCGGCCCCTTCAACTTCCCGGCCATGGTTCCCTTCTGGTTCGCGCCGCTCGCGGTGGCCTGCGGCAACACCTTCGTGACCAAGCCATCGCAGAAGACGCCGCTGAGCCAGACGCTGCTCACGGAACTGACCGCCGAGGCGGGCTTCCCGCCGGGCGTGATGAACCTGGTGCACGGGGCGGGCGAGCAGGCGCAGGCGCTGAGCGCTCATCCCGACGTGGCCGGGGTGTCGTTCGTGGGCTCGACGCCGGTGGCGCGGGCGGTCTACGAGACGGCCACGCGGCACGGAAAGCGGGCGCAATGCCAGGGCGGGGCGAAGAATCACCTGGTGGTGCTGCCGGACGCCGATCTGGACGCCGCCATTCCCAACATCTGCGGCTCGACCTATGGCTGCGCCGGCCAGCGATGCCTGGCCGGATCGGTGGTGGTGACGGTCGGCAGCGTGCGCGAGGAGTTGACGGAGCGGCTGGTCGAGGCAACCTCATCGATTCGCCTGGGCGACGGGCTCGATCCCGACACTGGCATGGGTCCAGTGATCTCCGCCGAGTCGCGCGACCGCGCGTTCGCGTACATCGACCAAGCGATAGAAGACGGTGCTGAAATGCTGCTGGACGGACGCGGCGCGACGGTCGATGAGCTGCCGGGCGGCTACTGGGTGGGCGCAACGGTGCTGCACGAGGTGACGCCGGATATGTCTGTCGTGCGCGACGAGATCTTCGGCCCGGTGGTGAGCCTGATGCATGCCGACACGCTGCAGGAAGCCATTGACATGGTGGAAGCCAGCCCCTTCGGCAACGCGGCCACGCTCTACACCAACAGCGGCGGCGCGGCGCGGGAGTTCACGCGGCAGGTGAACGTCGGCAATGTCGGCATCAACGTGGGCGTGGCGGCGCCGATGGCCTTCTATCCCTTCGGCGGACGCAAGCAGTCGTTTTTCGGCGACATCCACGCGCAGTCCACCGAGCTGGTGCGGTTCTACACCGATCCAAAGGTCGTGATCACGCGTTGGCCCGACAAGACGGACGGCCGCGACCCGTGGGACTGAACCAGATCCGGGAGCACCCCGATGGCGCATGAGTACCGCCACTCCGGCGAACGGCACATTCGCGACAGCGCCTACCTGGAGCGTATCCACCCGGACATTGGGTGCGTGCTGCTCGGCATGGAGGACGAGGCTGACCGCGACGGCCTGCCGATCACGGAACGGCCGAGCACGCGCCTGCTATCCCTGGTCGTGCGCGCGATGGGTGCGCGGCGCGCGCTGGAGATTGGCACCAACATCGGCTACTCGGCCATCGCCATCGCCTCGGCGCTGGGCAAAGGCGGCGAGCTGGTCACGCTGGACATCGATCCTGAGATGCACGAGCGGGCGCGCGTCAACGCGGATCGCGCGGGCGTCGGGGATCGCGTGACGCTGGTCACCGGGCCGGCGCTCGAGACGATTGCTGGGATCGACGGACCGTTCGACTTCGCCTACATCGACGCCGACAAGGGCTCGTATCCGCAGTACCTCGATGCCGTCATCGAGCGGCTGCGGCCGGGCGGCGTGGTGGCGCTCGACAATCTGCTGTGGCTGGGCCAGGCGGCGCACGAGCCGGAGGACAGCGACTTCCACCGCGAGTCCACGCCGATCATCCGGGCGTTCAATGAGGCCTTTCTGGCCGACGCGCGGCTGGACTCGACCATCGTGCAGGTCGGCGACGGGGTCGGGCTGGGCGTGAAGCGACCGCCTGTTGACGGTTAGCGGCAGGGCGCGTAGCGTCACGCCGCGGAACGTGTGTGCGTGAGGGGCTGATCCAGATGCTGCGCAACCCTGCCAAACAACGGCTCGAGAGCGGCCAGGTGGCGCTCGGTGTGAGCTGCGGGATGGGCGCGCCGTTTCTCGCCGAGATCCTGGCGCGCGCGGGGTTCGACTGGGTCATGATCGACAACCAGCACGGGATGTGGGACCGGCAATCGTCCTCCCTGGCCATGATGGGCGTGCGGGCCGGCGGCTCGACTCCAATGGTGCGCGCGCCCGAGAACGACTACTACGCCATCGGTCGTCTGCTCGACGAGGGCGCGTTGGGCGTGATCGTGCCGATGGTGGAGAACCGGGAGGAGGCGGAGCGCGTGGTCCAGGCCTGCCGCTATCCGCCCATCGGCAGCCGCTCGGACGGCGTGAGCGGCGCGAGCGTGCTCGGTCCCAGCTATCGCGAGCGGGCCAACGACGAGATTCTGGTGGCGATCCAGCTCGAATCTCGGGAGGCCATCGAGAATGCCGACGACATCATGTCGGTCGAGGGAATCGACGCCTGCTGGCTCGGACCGGCCGACCTGGCGAACTCCCTCGGTCACGCGCGCAACACGCCCGAGCATGACGCGGCGGTCATGGAAATGGTTTCGGCCTGCAAGCGGCACGGAAAGGCCGCGGGAATCGCCGCGGGCAGCGTGGAGCAGGTCGAGAAGTGGGCGGCGGCCGGCTGCACGTTCGTCAGCGCCGGCGGCGACAAGATCTATGTGGGAACCAGCGCGGCGGCGGAGTTCAACGCCCTGGCGAGCTTGCGGGAGTAGCGAGATATGGCACGCATCGACTCATTGACCAATCCCGTGAAGGCAAAGCTGCACCGCGGCGAGGTGGCCCTTGGCGTGGGCAGCACGCTCGGCAGTCCGAACATCGTGGAGCTGCTCGCGCGGCAAGGGTTCGATTGGGTCCTGATCGACAACCAGCACGGCACCTGGGGGCGCGAATCGACGTCAGCGGCGTTCATGGCGGCGCGGGCCGGCGGCGCAGTGCCCATTCCGCGGGTGCTCAGCAGCGAGTACACCGCCATCGGGCATCTGCTCGACGAGGGCTGCACGGGAATCGTCGTGCCGATGGTGGATTCGCCGGAGGAGGCGGAACAAGTGGTCCACGCCTGCAAGTATCCGCCCGCGGGCGGGCGGTCGCTCGGCGCGTCGGGGGCAATCGCGCAGTGGCCGGACTACATGAGCCGCATCAACGATGAGTTGCTCATCATGGTGCAGATCGAGTCCAAGCAGGCCGCCGAGGCGGCCGACGAGATCATGGCGGTGGACGGCGTCGACGGCACGTGGGTCGGCCCGGCGGACCTTGCCGCGTCCATCGGGCACGCCCAGGAAAGCACCGAGCACACGGATTGCGTCGTCGGCGTGTTCGACGCCTGCCACAACCAGGGCAAGGTGCCGGGGATCTCCGCCGGTCCCCCCGACTCGGCCAAGCGCTGGATCGAGCACGGGGCGCGCTTCGTGACCCTGGGGGCCGACGTGCTCTACGTGCTACAGGGCGCGCAGGCCGAGCTGGAGGCGTTTGGACGCACGCCGGGTCTGGGCGACTGGTCGTAGCCTTAGCGTCCGCGACCTTTGTGTACAAGGGCGTCCAACCGAGAGATCAAGTCCCGTTCGTGGTGAGCTAGTCCCGTTCGTGGTGAGCCTGTCGAACCACGCTTCTTCGGCTGGCTCAGGAGACGCCCTTCGACTAGCTCAGGGCGAACGGGTTGCGGCGCGTACTGCGAACTGATTCAGAGGATTCTTACGGAATCAGCAGCAGCTTCCCGCTCGTCGCGCGGCCTTCGAGGTCGGTGTGGGCTTGGGCAGCGTCGGCCAGGGCGTATTCGCCGTGGATCTTGAGCTCGAGCGAGCCGTCCGCGACCCAGCCCAGCACGGACGAGGTGCGCCACTGGAACTCCTCGGAGGTGATGAGGAAGTGCCCCAGGCTCGGACGCGTCAGGAAGAGCGAGCCCTTCTGGTTGAGGATCTGCGGGTCCATGGGCGGCACAGGGCCGCTGGCGGCGCCGAAGAGCACCATGTAGCCGCGCGGCTTGAGGCAATCGAGCCCGCGATCGAACGTCGCCTGCCCCACGCCGTCGTAGACCACGTCCACGCCGGCTCCATCGGTGAGATCGCGGACCTTGGGGAGGAAGTCCTCCTCCGCATAGTTGATGACGTGATCGGCGCCCACGTCGCGCGCGACTTCCGCTTTGGCGGGGGTGCCGACGGTGGCGATGACCTTGGCTCCAGCCTTCTTGGCCATCTGAATGATCAGGCGACCGGCGCCGCCGGCGCCCGCGTGCACCAGCGCGGTGTGGCCGGCGCGCAGCGGGAATGATGACGCGGTGAGGTAGTGCGCCGTGCAACCCTGGAGCATCACGGCAGCGGCGGTGCGGGTGTCCAGCGCCGCCGGGATTTGCACCAGGCGGTCGGCCGCGACGGCCTGCATTTCGGCATAGGAACCGATCTCGGTACCGTGCGCCACGCGGTCGCCAACCTCAAGCGTGGTCACCTCCGACCCAACTTCCACGACCACGCCGGCGCCTTCCATGCCCAACGTGAACGGGGGCTCGACCGGGTAGCGTCCGGTGCGCTGATAGGTGTCGATGTAGTTCACTCCGGCGGTTTCGGTGCGCACGACGACCTCGTTGGGCGCGGGCGATGGGTCGGGAATGTCCTCGTAGGAGAGCGCCTCGATGCCGCCGGGCGTGTGGACGCGAATGGCCTTCATGGGTGACTCCTATGCGGTGGGAAAACGCCAGCATAAGACGCGGCGCGGCTGGGCCGGGACGCGCGTGCCTTATATTCCGGCCCGTGCGCATCCCCGACGTGCTCCAAACGCTGCGCCCGCTGATTCCCGGCGTGTACCTGCCGGCGTTTCTGATGTTCTTCGGCGTCGGGATGCTGACGCCAACGCTGCCGCTGTTCGCGGCGGAGCTGGGCGTGAACTACACGCTGGTGACGCTGGCGGTGGCGGTGACCGGGCTGGGGACGCTGCTGTGGAACGTGCCGGCGGGCCTGCTGCAGGCGCGTTGGAGCGAGCACCGGTCGGCGATCGTGGGATTGCTGACGGTTGCGGCGGCGACGCTGGCGATGGGCTTCACCCGCGACTACACGCTGGTGGTGGTCTTCCGCGCGCTGGCGGGGATCGGCATGGCGACCTGGACGATCTCGCGCATGTCGCACCTGGTGGCCGCCGTGCCGCAGCACCACCGGGGCCGGGCGATGTCGCTGTTTGGCGGAATCATGCGCATCAGCCTGTTTCCCAGCCCGGCCGTCGGCGGCGCGCTGGCCGAGCTGGTGAGCTACGAGGCGTGCTTCCTGGTGGCGGGCCTTTTCGCCCTCGTCGGGGTGCTGCCGATGCTGCTGATGCGGCAGCAGGTCGAGCGTCCCTTGGGCAGCGTTCCGGCGCGGCACGTGGCGCCGTCGAGCCTGTGGGCGGTGCTGCGGGACCACTGGCGCGATCTCGCGACCGCCGGTACCGGACACGTGCTGGCGTCGGCCGTCCGCGCGGGACGCCAGGTGATCATTCCGATCTACGGCGCGTTCGTCCTCGGTCTGGACGCCGCCGAGATCGGCGTGGTGGTGAGCGCCTCGGCGGCCATCGACATGACGCTGTTTCCGCT